>JAESSC010000052.1 GCA_016764285.1 Pelagibacteraceae bacterium | reverse complement strand
GGAACCAGTAATGCAACAGATAAAGATGTTTTATGGAAGTTTATCAAAAAATACAAAAAAGATATAAAAGCTTCAGAACATCCAATTTTAGATAGTCTGGTAGAGTATGCTTTAAAATATTTTAAAGATATTGTTCAGCCAAATAAAAAACATAGAAAACCGAGTAAAAAAGAAAAAAAGGCACTACAAGATCTAGTTAATAGATTAAATGATTGTAAGGATCAAATGGATCCAGAAGCCATACAAACAATTGTATATTCGGTGGGCAAAGATAATGGATATAAAGAAAATCTAAGAGAATGGTTTAAAGCAATTTATGAAATAATTTTTGGAGATCAAGATGGTCCAAGAATGGGATTTTTTATAAGTTTTTTTGGCATTAAAGAAACTATTGAGTTAATAAACAAATGTATTAAATAATGTTTTCTGTTTTAAGACCTTTTTTATTTAAGCTAGATCCTGAAACAACACACGACTTAGCTATTAAATCACTTAAATTTAATTATCTACCGAGAAAAATGTTTGAGGTTGAAGACGAACAAATTTTAAATATTGAATTGCTAGGAAAAAATTTTCCTAATCCCATAGGGCTTGCAGCGGGTTTTGATAAAAGCGGCGAGGTTTATAATTCATTATTGAAATTTGGTTTTGGATTTATAGAGATTGGAACAGTCACACCTTTAAAACAATTTGGAAATCCCAAACCAAGAATATTCAGACTTGAAGATGATAGTGCTTCGATTAATAGGCTGGGATTTAACAATGACGGCATTGAAATAATAAAAAACCGAATTAAATCTGAAAAAAAGAAAGGTGTAGTGGGAATTAATATTGGACCAAATAAAAATACCAAAGATCAAAAGAACGACTTTTGCTTAGGGTTGAAGAATTTTTTTGATATAGCAGATTACATCACAGTTAATATTTCTTCACCAAATACCGAGGGGTTAAGAGATTTTCACGATCAAGAAAAGCTCGAGGATCTTTTGCTAGCTCTTAATAAAATAAAAAGTGAAAACAAAATAAATATTCCACTTTTATTAAAAATTTCACCAGATATTAAAGATAATCAAATTTCTGAAATTGCAGATACTGCAATAATAAATGATATTTCTGGAATAATACTTACTAATACTACGAATAGTAATAAAGATAAGTTAATTAGCGATTTTAAAAAAGAAGAAGGTGGACTCTCAGGGGAACCTTTACAACAAATATCAACTAATATGATTAAAAAATTTTATAAGCAACTTAATGGCAAAATTCCAATTATTGGAGTTGGTGGCGTTAATTCAGGAAAATCAGCTTACGAAAAAATTATTGCAGGCGCTTCACTTTTACAACTCTATACCGGTTTAGTTTACAAAGGGCCTTCGATTGTAAAAAATATTAAAAAGGAATTAATTCAAATTTTAAAAGTCGAAGGGTTAAATAATATAAAAGACGCTATTGGTAAGAACTTATAACTAACCTATATTACCTAAGGCAGGAAAGTATTCTAATATAAAAAATCCTAAAACTTGAAGCTGTCCTGTTAAAATTGCTATTCCAGTTAATAATAAAATAGTTCCACCTATTTTTGTAATTGTTGATATATATTTTCTAAAATTTTTTGAAAAAAATAAAAATTTATCAATCAAAATTCCTGATATAATAAAGGGTATTGCTAAGCCTAGAGAATAAGATGATAGTAAATAGATACTTTTGCTAATANTTGTTTCTATTGCAGCTAAAGTTAAAATTGAACCAAGAATGGGACCTATACAAGGAGTCCAGCCAAATCCAAAAGCAGCTCCAACTAGCACTGGAAAAGCTAAGTTGTGACTATATTGATCTGTAAAAATTCTTATATCTTTGTTCATAAATTTAAAATTAATAATTCCAATTAACTGGAGTGAAAAAAATATTATAATTAGCCCAGCAATAATTCTGAAAATATCAGAGTTAGTCAAAAAAAACTTTCCAATAAATGAAGCTGTTGAGCCTAAAGCTATAAAAACAAAAGAAAAACCTAAAGTAAAAAAAATTGTTTTAATAACTACTAAATTCTTTTTTTTTTCAACTAGTTTGTCAAATGATGTTCCGGAAATATAAGAAATATATCCAGGTATTAAAGGAAGAACACAAGGTGACAAAAAACTAATTAATCCAGCTAAAAAAGCTATAGATAGTGTTGTATTCATTAAATTAATTATGTGGTTCTATAGGCAAGTATACTTCCATTTAGAAATCTCAAAATATACCTATTCCTCGATATTATGGTTGTCAATATTTTAATATATTAACTTGACCATACAACAGACTGCATTTATATACTTCTTAGAAAATTTAAACATGTCAAGAAAATGTGAACTTACAGGCAAATCTCCTTTGAAAGGACATAAAGTGAGTCATGCTAATAATAAAACAAAAAGAAAGTTTTTTCCGAATTTAAAAAAAGTAACTTTTAAAAGTAAAATTTTAAGAAGAAATATTAAGTTGCAAGTCTCTAATGCAGCGCTAAGAACAGTAGATTATAAAGGTGGTTTAGATAATTTTTTAAAGACGGTCAAAACTCATAAACTTTCAAAAAGAGCAAAAGGACTTAAAAACCAAATTATCACTAAAGCTTGATAGTTAATGATCAAGATAGAAAATAAATTATTTTTTCTGTTAGCATTTCTGATGGCTTCTGTGGTTGCTCTATCTAATTATCTTGTTCAATTTCCTATAAATTATTTTGGTCTAAAAAATCTATTAACCTACGGTGCTTTTAGTTATCCGGTAGCATTTTTAATAACTGATTTATCAAACAGAAGGTACGGAAAAAATACTGCAAAAAGAATTGTATATTTAGGTTTTGCGTTAGGGATATTTTTAACACTTTATTTTTCAACAAATTATTCAGATTTAATTTCGATTAGAATTGCAATTGGATCCGGAACCGCATTTTTGGTTGCGCAATTAATTGATGTACATATTTTTGATAGGTTAAGAAAAAAAATATGGTTTATAGCTCCATTAACTTCGTCATTAATTGGTTCAAGCATTGATACTTTTTTATTCTTTTCAATTTCATTTTATGGAACCGGAGTAAATTGGGTAACTTTGTCGTTTGGTGATTTGTCTGTGAAAATTTTTGTTGCGTTAACAATGTTAATACCTTTTAGGCTTTTGCTTTATCGTATTCAGGAAATTTCAAGCAGTAATAAAAAAATTAATGTATAGTATTTTTTGCTTTTTCTGAGAAAAGTTTTGCTAGTTGGTTAACCATTACATCTCCAAGTTCTTGAACATCAGCAATTTTTATAGCTTTTTTATAGTATCTCGTCACATCATGACCTATACCAACCGCTAGAACTTCAACATTTGAGTTTTCTTCAATCCATTTAACAGTTTGTTTAAGATGTTTTTCCAAATAATCACCTGAATTTACCGACAGAGTAGAATCATCTACTGGCGCTCCATCTGAAATGATCATTAATATTTTTCTTTCTTCTTTTCTTTTTTCAAGTCTATTAAAAGCCCACAAAAGCGCCTCGCCATCAATATTTTCTTTTAGCAGGCCTTCTTTGAGCATTAATCCAAGATTTTTTTTTGATTGTCTCCAAGGTTTATCCGCAGCTTTATAAATAATATGTCTTAGATCATTCAATCGTCCTGGATTTCTGGGTTTGTTATTTGAGTTCCATTTTTCCCTGCTCTTGCCACCTTTCCAGTTTTTTGTCGTAAATCCTAATATTTCTACTTTGACGGCGCATCTTTCCAATGTTCTGGATAATATGTCCGCACAAATTGCCGCTACCGATATTGGCCTTCCTCTCATGGAGCCGGAATTATCAATAAGTAACGTAACTACAGTATCCTTAAACTCAATTTCTTTTTCATTTTTATAAGATAGAGAATACAACGGATCAATGATCACCCTTGATAGTTTTGAAGCATCTAGCATGCCTTCTTCCAAATCAAATTCCCACGATCTATTTTGCTTAGCTAATAACTGTCTTTGTAACTTGTTGGCCAGTTTAGCAATTATGTTTTGTAAATTGGTAAGTTGTTGATCCAGATTTTTTCTAAGCCTAATAATTTCATCTTCATTTTCTAAGTTTTCTGCTTCCTTCACCTCATCATATTCATTAGTAAATATTTTATATTTGTCTTTTAATAAATTTTTTTGTCCCTTTTTCTGTAAACTTGGATCTCCTCTAACTTCCTTTGTTTCACTTTGATTTAAGTTATCATCTTCATTAAGAGAATCTATACTACTGTCTACGATATTGAATTCAGCATCGCTTCGATCCTTTTCTGCTTCAGCGTCAGTTGAATTATTTTCTTCATTGCTGTTTTCAGATAATGAATCATCTTTTGGAGTTTCGCTTTTTTCTTCCTTTTCTTTAGAATCTGAGTCTTCAAAATCAAGGTTATCAATCAATTCTGCTATAATGTGATTAAATTCACTTTGGTTTTTAACACAATTATCTAGTTCTTTAAGCTTTATTTTTAAATTTTTATCGAACAGATTTTTCCAATAACTTAAAACTTTTTTTGTAGCACTATTTTGTTTTATTTTAAAAAAATGGCTTCTTAAATATAATTCAAATGCTTCTGAAATAGATACATCAGCTTCAGTTTTAATTTCTTCAATTTTTTTATTTTTAAATTTATTTTCGTAGCATTGGGTTATATTATTTTTGACACCTTTTAATTTGTCAGATCCTATTTTTTCATATCTNATTTTTTCAGCTATAGCATACAACGCTTTAGCCATTGTTCCCTTTGGTTCATTTTCATGATAGATTTTCTTATCCATATATTTTATTTTTAAGGCCTCGGAGTCAGCAAAAGCTCTTAGATTAGTGAAGTCTTGCAAACTTCTAAGGTTTGCTACTTCAGGTAAATTCAANNAATCCTTTTTTTTATTTATATTATTACCAAATTTAACCTCTAGATCGAACTGTTCTGAAATAACTTTAACAGCAGACGAAATTGCCGCTTTAAATCTTTCTTTTATAAGTTCCTTTTCATTCATTTCAATAGTTTAAATTTTGATATTGATTGAGGATTCTGGCAAATCATCACCAAAACATCTTTGATAGTATTCTGCGATTATATTTTTTTCTAAATCATCGCATTTATTGAGAAACGTTACTCTAAATGCATAACCTACATCTTTAAATATTTCAGAATTTTCTGCCCAGAATAAAACTGTTCGAGGACTCATGACAGTAGAAATATCTCCACTGACAAATCCTTTTCTGGTTAAATCCGCAACCTTAATCATATTTGAAACAATTTCTTTACCTTCTTTGTTGTTAAAATTATTAGCTTTAGCTAGGACGATTTCTAGCTCTTTATCAAATTTAAGATAGTTTAAAGTTGTTACTATATTCCATCTATCCATTTGGCCTTGGTTTATTTGTTGAGTGCCTTGGTAAAGGCCTGTCGTATCGCCCAATCCAATTGTGTTTGTTGTTGCAAACAATCTAAAAAATGGATGTTGTTTTAAAACTTTATTTTTGTCCAATAAAGTAAAACTTCCTTCATGTTCAAGCACTCGTTGTATTACGAACATGACATCTGGTCGACCGGCATCATACTCATCAAATACTAAAGCGACTGGATTTTGGATTGACCAGGGAAGTATACCTTCCTTGAATTCAGTAACTTGCTTGTTGTTTTTAATTACAATCGCATCTTTGCCTATCAAATCTATACGACTTATGTGACCATCTAAATTAACTCTAATGCAGGGCCAATTTAATCTCGCAGCGACCTGTTCAATATGGGTTGATTTTCCTGTTCCATGATAGCCTTGAATTAAAACACGTTTGTTAAAAGCAAAACCATAAATGATTGCTAAAGTTGTATCTCTGTCAAATTTGTAGTTGCTATCAATTTCAGGCACGAATTCATTTTTTTTTGAAAAACCATCCACTTTCATGTCTGTATTAATTCCAAAAATTTGATTTATGGAAATTTTAATATCTGGAACTAGCTCAGCTAAATTGGTCATACCTATTACTTTGTTATCATTATCATTTTTAAATGGCTGTAGGCCAAGGTTATTTTTTTTAATTTATCCTCATATTGTTTGNTACCAGAATGTTTATCAGGGTGAAATTTTTTTACAAGAATTTTAAACTTTTTTTGTATAGTTGTCCANTCTGCACTGAATTCCAGNTCCATAATTCTAAAAGCATCTTTATCTTTTTCACNCAATTTCTTATTTTTATTAACATGAATAAATTCTTCTTCTTTGAAAATTTTAAATTTATCGTTTAGAGAATTATTCCATAAAATATTAAAAAAATTATCTACAGAACCAAATTTTTGTGTAGGGCGATGCCAAGTTAAATCNGATTTTAAAAAGTTTTCAATTTCATTTTGTGACATACCATCAAAATAATTCCAGTTATTATTAAATAGTTTTATATGTTCTTCGCACAACCATCTAAAATTTTTAATATTATCTCTTTCTGTTGGCGCTCTAAATTTGCCAGTTTCTTTACAATTGTCCCATTCACAAATATTTTTCATTGTTTAAAACTATTATATGTTCTAAGATTTGAAAAGTGAAATGATAACTTTTTTAGAAAAGGTAAAAACAAAAATTAATAACGAACTCAATCCAGAACAAATATCATTAATTGATAATTCATATTTGCATACCAAACATAAATCATTTGATTCTAACAAGTTTCATTTTAAACTTATAATAAAATCAGAAAAATTAAAAAATATGGTAAAAATAGACGCGCACAAAGCAATTTTTTCTATTTTAAATGATGAAATGAAAAATAAGATTCATGCTTTGGAAATTGAAATAAAATAATTTTTTTTTAAATATACTGTGCAGTCAAAAACTTTTTAATCTCGCTACTATTGACAGCAAAACTATTGGGTTGTGTTGTTTTTCCTATTTTTTTTATAAGAATCAAATTTATTTTTTCATTTAAATTTTTTTTGTCTTTTTTCATAAAAGAAATAATTTTATTAATTTCTTTCTTTTTAAAAAATTTATTAATTTTCATTGGTAAATTTAAACTAAGATAATGTTTTTTAATTAACGTTAAATCTTTTAGTGATAATAGCTTTTTTTGATAAGATAGTTGACTAGCCATCATCATGCCAAGCAACACAGCTTCGCCGTGACTTAATTTTTTAGAAAAATTTTTTGCTCCTTCAAAACCGTGTGCAAAAGTATGGCCAAAATTTAAAATCATTCTTAAATTTTTTTCTCTTTCATCTCTATTGACTATTTTAGATTTAATTTTACAACTTCGTATAACTGCTATTTTTAAAAGATTNTTATCTTTATTATTTATTATTTTTTTTGCATTTAGAGAAAGCCATAAAAAAAATTTTCTATCTAAAATTAATGAATGTTTTAGTATTTCACCATATCCACAAATTATTTCTCTACGAGGTAAACTATTAAGCATTGATATGTCTACTAATACAAACTCAGGTTGATAAAAGGTGCCTATAAGATTTTTTCCCTGGCTTGAATTAATTGCAGTTTTTCCACCAATTGAAGCATCGCCCTGNGCCAAAAGCGTTGTTGGAATATTAATAAATTTTACTCCTCTTTTGGTAAGACTAGAAATAAAAGCTGACAAATCACCCAAAATNCCACCNCCAAAGGAAATTATACAATCCGATCTATTAAAATTATCATTGAGCATATTTTCTATTAATTNATAAGCAANTTTAAAATTTTTTATTTTTTCACTTACGGATAACCTATAAATTTTGGGATTATATTTTTTTAAAGATTTGCTTAATTTTTTCAATAATACCAAAGGTAAGTTTTTATCACTGATAATGCATATTTTTTTTACATTAGGCAGATTTTTCTTAATTAATGTACCTGTTGTATTTAAATTTCCATCTCCAAAATAAATTGGGTATGACTTGCTTTTAGTATTAACAACAATTTTAGTATTTTTCATATAATGCTATTATTTTTTCTGCAATATTCTTCTTGCTAAGCTTATCACATGCGATTTGATGANTAGCTAGTTTATAAATGTNTTTCCTTTCGGCGTATAACTCCGTNATTTTTTTTTGGTTGTTTTCTTCTTTTAGTAGTGGTCTTTTCCGATTCCATTTTATCCTTTGATTTAAAGTTTTTATATCAACGCTTAACCAAATCGATATAGCATTTTTCAAAATATTTTCTCTGACAGTTTTGTTCATAAACGCTCCTCCACCCAAAGCAATTACACAATTGTTTTTTTCCAAAGATTTTAATATCTCATTTTCTTCCTCCATTCTAAAAAATTTTTCACCTTTTTTTTTAAAAATTTCCTTAATCGTCATAGAGTTTTTTTTTTCNATACTTGCGTCAATGTCTATAAATTTTAATTCTTGTTTTTTTGCCACAATTTTCCCNAGGGTTGTTTTCCCAACAGCCATCATTCCCAATAAAACAAGGTTTTTTTTCACCGTTNACCTGAAAATTTTAAATTTGATTTTTCACAATTTTGTCTTAATTTGCGAGTTTAAATACAATTTAATAATTATGCAACTTAGATTACAACCNAGAACTAATAGAAGCTTGATAAGGAACAAACTTGCAATCAAAATTATTTTATTTGCTTTAATTTTCTTATTAGCAATATTTTTGCTTGATAAAATAGAAATAGCAACACCAAATAAACTTATTAAGCAAGAAATTAGTAATGATAAGCTTATCACACTTAAATAAATTAAAAGAAATTACAATCTTTTTTACAATAATAATTTCAAACTTTGCCTTTGCAGCTGATCCTGTGGATATATGGAAAAAGAAAGAAAACCAAAATGAACAAAGTAATCAAATTAGTAATGAAAAAAAAATCACTATAAAAAGCCCGATACTATCTGACGATGTAAATAAAATAACAATAAAGATTGACGAACAAAAAATTAATAATTTTGAACAGCCTGTAATTGGTATATTTGACCCAGAAGACAATAATTTTAGTTTAAATATGTGGTNGGAGTCAGATGGAGAANATATCAAAAATATTTTAAAAAGAATTAACAAATTAAAATTATCTAAACNTTCTGAGGATTTNCTTTTTCAAGTCTTATTTACCAATGCTCATCCTCCTAAGACTAATTTAACTTCNGNGGAGTTTTTGAAAATAAAAATAGATTGGTTAATTAAGAATCNAAGATTCCAGGATCTAGAAACTTTANTNAAAAATAATCCANNNGTNGGTCNAGNGNCNAAAGCNNTAAAATTTTTGATTAACGAATATCTTTCATCTGCAGATATAAAATCNGCATGCGAGAAGACAAATTTTATAGACAAGGATATTCAAAATAATTATTTGGATAAATTTACAGTCTATTGTTTGATTANTAATGACCANAAAGATGAAGCACAACTNGTTTTAGACCTATTAATAGAACGAGGTTTNAAGGATAAGTTCTTTGAAGATAAAATTAATTTCTTGTTGGGGCTCACAGAGAAAACAACCCAAAAAATTTTAGATAATAATCTTTTAAATTTTTACTTATCTCATATTACAAGTAATAACTTTGAATATGAGCCAAATGATAAAACAGATCAATATATATGGCGTTATCTTTCTTCTGCTAATCTGATTCAACTAAATGATTTTGAGAACGAAGATGTAATATTAGCTTATGAACAAGCCGCAGCGGACAATTCCTTTGAAAAAGATGAAATTTATAAAATTTATCTAAGAATGTTTTTTAATTTTAACCAGTTAATAAATGCGACAGAAGTTTATAAAAACTTACCCAATTACAAGGCTAGAGCTTTGCTTTATCAAAGCGTTCTATTGAGCAGTAATATAGGACAAAAACTCGATTTAGCTTTTTTACTCAAAGATTTATTTATAAAAGATAAGTTGCTTAACATTTATGCTAAAGAGCTATCGAATATTTTGAAGGCTATTGATCCTGATGAAATTCCAGAAAGCTATCGTGAATTGGTAAGACAAAATTTAGATCAAAACTTAATAACCACAAAACAAATTAAATTTGACAATGATATATTGCATAGGTCAAAGGTTTTAAAACATTTTTTGGATAACAATGAAGAAATAAGTAGGACTGAAAAGGACTTTAAAACTGTTTATAAAAATATCAAAAAAAACAAAAAATATTTTCTTTCTATAAAGGATATTATTGTTTTAGAATCTCTTAGAGTCGACGGCGTTTCTTTACCTAGCGATCTAGATTTTAGCAACATTTCTTCTCAACTAACAATCCCTCAAAATTTGGAAGATCTCGTAAATCAAAATCAAACAGGTTTACTCATGCTTAAAATTATAGAAATAATTGGAGAAGACGATATTCGTGATTTAGACACAGAAACAATATATTTCTTAAATAGTATTTTGAATAAAATGAATTTAAAGAAAATAAGAAATACTATTTTGAGTGAAGCGCTTCCTGTTAGAATCTAATTGTTTCTTATTTATAAAACTGCAATTGCTTGACTATAATAATCTTATAATTTATCCATATTGATATGGCTTTGAGAGAAATTTTAACTGAACCAAATAAGCTTTTAAGAGAAAAATCCTTAGCAGTAGAAGGGGTGGATGAAGATTTACAAAAACTCATGAATGATATGTTAGAGACGATGTATGCAGCTCCAGGAATTGGACTAGCTGCTATACAGGTCGGTGTGCCCAAAAGGGTTATAGTTCTTGATATTAGGTGGCGCGATAAATCAGAAAGTACAAGTGATGAAAAACAAGTGGAAAGAAAAAATCCAATGTGCTTTGTGAACCCAGAAATAATTGCGAAATCCACAAATAATTCAATATATGAAGAGGGTTGTTTGTCAGTGCCCGGTCAATTTGCTGAAATCGCTAGACCAGATAAGTGCCATGTAAAATATTTGGATTATTATGGACAACCTAAAGAATTTGTGGCTGAAGGCATGCTTGCAACATGCATCCAGCACGAGATCGATCATTTAGAGGGAATTTTGTTTATTGACTATTTATCAAAATTAAAAAAATCAATGATTGTTAAAAAACTTACAAAGCAAAAAGAACAGCTTGATAGAATTGTAATTTAAATTCAAAAATAAATTCATGTCACTTAAAATAGTATTTATGGGAACTCCAGAGTTCTCAGTGCCTGCCCTTGAAGCTCTAATTAATAACAAATTTGAAATTTTAAGCATTTATACTCAGCCTCCTAAAAAATCGAAAAGAGGACAAAAAATCAATGTTTCTTCTATACAAATATTTTCAGAGAAAAATAATTTACCTGTTAGAAATCCTGAAAATTTAAATAATAATGAGGAATATAATTTTATTAAAAGTTTATCTGCAGATATAGCTGTTGTTGTTGCTTACGGAAAATTAATTCCAAAAAATATTCTAAAAACAACAAAACATGGATTTATAAACATCCACGCATCATTGTTGCCAAAATGGAGAGGGGCAGCACCCATCCAGCGAGCTATAATGAACGGAGATAAAAAAATAGGGGTAAGCATAATGAAGATAGAAGAAAAATTAGATAGTGGACCAGTGTTGGCGTCAAAAGAATTAACATTGGATCAGAATGCAACCTATGGCGAAATTCAAAAAAAACTTTCATTGATAGGTTCAGATTTATTAATTGAAAGTTTAAAAAATATAGAAAATGGTAAGGCAAAATTTATAGACCAAGTTCATTCCGATTCTACCTATGCAAAAAAAATAGATAAAAATGAAACAAAAATTAATTGGAGTTTAGATGCCAATAAAGTAATAGCACATATTCACGGTCTGAGCCCAAATCCTGGTGCTTGGTTTGAGTATGAAACTGAAAGATTTAAAGTTTTACGAGCAAATAAATCTGCAGCAAGTGGTAATCCAGGCACCCTTCTTGATGAAAATTTAACCATTGCATGTAAATCAGATTCTATTCAGATTTTAGAAATACAACGTCAGGGAAAAAATAAACAAACTACTAAGGATTTTTTGCTGGGAAAAAAAATTAGCAAAGGTTCAATTTTAACTTAATGCAAAGATATAAAATAAAAATAGAATATGATGGAACACCATTTGTAGGTTGGCAATTTCAAAAAAACGGTCCATCCATTCAAGAAGTATTACAAAATGCGATATTTAATTTTTCCAAGGAAAAAGTAGTTGTAACAGGAGCCGGCAGAACAGATTCTGGAGTGCACGCGCTAGCACAAGTTGCCCATTTTGATTTAAAAAAAAAAATTAAAAAAAAAACTGGGTGCCCCGCGTCTATCCAGGCCTTCCGGTAGCTTTGCACGTCTTCCCTTAGAACCGCGGACCCTCTCAGGTTGTGGGGGGAGCTTCCTGCTCCGATAGCGATTT
>JAESSC010000051.1 GCA_016764285.1 Pelagibacteraceae bacterium | reverse complement strand
GCTTAAGTTTTGTTCTTTTAGATTCAGACTTATACAAGTTGGCTCTAACTTTATCCTCCTCTGTAATATTGGTTGTATCAAAACAACGCAATTTAGATAAAAAGGTATTATAATCTGTTGGATCTTTTGGCAGTCCAGGAACTAATACTTCTGGCAACGCTTCTTGAACCCTTGCTCTTTCAAAAGGACTGTCGTCTAAAAACACAACAGATTGCAGTCCAAGATTTAATTCGTTTACTATATCAACTATGTTTTTTGCTTTATCTTCCCAATTGATTCTGTGTGTAATAAAATCTTCCATTGATAAAATCATCTCTGGATGACTATTAATTGCTTCGATTGCAGTCACTTCATCATTTTTGCTTGCAAGAGCAAGTAAAATTCCTTGATTTTTTAGTGACTTAATCTGAATTTGAAAATCTCGGAATGCCTCTCCCAAATGATCATGGCCGCCTATTCTTAAATTTTTCCATCCTACTTCTCCAACAATTCCTCCCCACAATGTATCATCTAGATCAAGAATTAATAATTTCTTGCTCAGTCCCTTTATAGATCCATACAAATTAGATAGATCAGAAATAACTTGTTTAAAAAAATTGTTAGAAAATGGAGTTTTNGTTAAATACCATAGTTTAGAANTATAAGCACTTGANGCTCCACAATTTAATAACCATTTTGATGAGTTAAGAATATATAAATTTTTCTCTTTATTTAACTGCTCTGATAAATAGTAATTCATAAAAGACAAATTATATTCCAAACCAAAACCTTTCGAATATGCAAACGCAAGACTGNTTTCATTGGGTTGTTTTAGAATCCAGTTTGGAACTAAAACGATATCACTATATTTCTTGATTGACCTTATGCAGGAACAAAAATAATCAACGTCTTTTTTAATAATATCAGAATTTGCTTCANTTTTATTTTGGAGCTTTTGAAATTCAGATGAAATTGACTCTGGAGTTGTCCAAATCAGTGTGACATTTGATCTCTGTTTCCACATCTTCGCATTTGAATTAGTCAAGGTTTGAAAAACTTGGTTATAGTTAACTTCATTGACCTNCCAATCAAAATTGCTTGAGTTTTTTAGTAGGCTAACAAAATTCGCATGATTAAAACTTGAAATAATATTTATTGAAACCTTATTTTTTTTCATTTTCAAATTTTTTGGTTAAAAATAACTCGAGAGAACCAACTGTTTTTAAATGTTCNATATTTTGAAGTATCTCATCAAAAGTTAGAGTATGGTTTTTCTTTTCTTTCAAATTTTTTTCTAAACAAACAAACAAATTAACAAGATCAATAGATTCTAAACTAGATTTTTCGCCTACTAATGGNGTTTTCTCCTCTATTGAAAGTTTTTTTTGNATTGGCAAAAGTTCATTTAATTCCTCAATTGATCTTTTTACTATTTCTTTCATAAACTAAACTTCTTGGCCAATTACTATTACAATACTACCTGTTTGCTTAAATTTCTCTATCGAAAAATCCTCGATGTAAAAAGAACAAAATTAAACGAGATTTTTTACTATATCCTCTGTCATTTTTTTAGCATCTGAAAAAAGCATTAANGTATTNTCNCTATAAAATAACTCGTTATCAATACCCGCATAACCTGGAGATAAACTTCTTTTAACAAAAAGAACTGATTTTGATTTTTCAACATCTAATATTGGCATACCGTAAATTGGGCTTTGNGNATCTGTTTTNGCAACNGGATTNGTNANATCATTNGCNCCAATNACAAANGCAACNTCNGTATTNNCAAAATCANTNTTNATNTTTTCTTGTTCAAANACTTCGTCATAAGGAACATTAGCTTCAGCTAATAAAACATTCATATGCCCAGGCATTCGTCCTGCTACTGGATGAACNGCATATGAAACTTTTACTCCATTTTTTTTTAAATTATCAGCCATTTCTCTTACAGCATGCTGAGCTTGGGCTACTGCCATTCCGTATCCTGGAACAATTATCACCGACGATGAATTTTTCATTAAAAAAGCTGCATCTTCTGCATTGCCGCTTTTAACTGGTTTTCTATTTTTATTTTTTTGTAACGTTAAGTCTGTTCCTCCAAACCCACCGAGGATTACATTAAAAAATGATCGGTTCATTCCTTTACACATGATATATGACAAAATTGCACCCGATGAACCTACTAAAGCCCCGGTAATTATTAATGCAGTATTTTCTAAAGTAAAACCAATTCCTGCAGCTGCCCATCCAGAATAAGAATTGAGCATAGAAATAACAACTGGCATATCTGCTCCACCTATCGGAATTATTAAAAGAACACCAACTAAAAAAGAAATAATAATCAATATCCAAAATATATGGCCGCTTTGATTAATTGTNATATAAATAATTAAAGATATAATTCCAATNCCAATTAATAAATTTATAAAATGTTGGCCTTTAAAAGTGATAGGTATACCGCTCATTAATCCTTGTAATTTTAAAAACGCAATAACTGATCCAGTAAAAGTTATAGCCCCAATTGATGCACCAATAGACATCTCAACTAGACTTGCTGTTTTTATATTATTGAGTGTTCCTAGCCCAAAAGCCTCTGGATTGTAAAAAACAGATAAAGCAACTAATACAGCTGCTAAACCAACGAGACTATGAAAGCCGGCTATCAACTGGGGCATCGCTGTCATTGAAATTCTATAAGCAATAATTGCTCCGATAGATCCGCCAAAAGCCAGAGCACATATTATAAAAAGCAAGCTGCTAAATAAAATATCAACAAATAAAAAAGTTACTATAATGGCTAACGTCATTCCTAAAACACCAAAAAAATTTCCTCTTCGTGATGTTTCTGGTGATGATAATCCTCTGAGAGCCAGTATAAAGAGCGCCCCAGAAATTAAATATAATGATGCGGCCAAACTTGTTGTCATTATTTAACTTTTCCTTTTTTCTTTTTTTTGTACATTTGCAACATTCTCTGTGTTACTAAAAAACCACCAAAAATATTTATTGCGGCAAGTATTATCGCTGCAAATCCAAGAATGTTAGGTAAGTTAAAATCAGTATGTAACGTAAAACTAGATGCTGCTACAATTGCACCAACAATAATTACAGATGAAATTGCATTAGTAATCGACATTAAAGGTGTATGCAATGAAGGCGTAACATTCCAAACAACGTAATATCCTATAAATATTGATAATACAAAGATACTTAGTCTAAATATAAACGGATCAACTTCCATGATTATAATTCTTTATTAATTAAAGTTTTGTTAATAATTTCGTCTTCTAGATTAATGTAAATATCTTTTTTTTCTTTACTGTATAAATTATTTACAAAATTGTATAAATTTTTTGCATACAAA
>JAESSC010000002.1 GCA_016764285.1 Pelagibacteraceae bacterium | reverse complement strand
CAGATAAGTATGTAAAATTTCCTTCGTGACCAGCTAATTTCTTAAAACCTAATTTATTTAATTTATCTGATCCTCCTGTCCAAAGAGACATATTGGTATGACAACCATTTGCAGAAACTCCCATAAATGGTTTTGTCATAAAACATGCAATTAAGTTGTGCTCTCTAGCTACTTGTGCACAAATTTGTCTGTAAGTAGATAATCTATCTGCGTTTCTTAATACATCATCATAGGTCCAGTTTAATTCTAATTGTCCAGGTGCATCCTCATGGTCACCTTGAATCATATCCAAACCCATCGCAGTAGAATATTCAATAACTTTCATAAATACCGGTCTTAAAGATTCNAATTGNTCTATATGATAACAGAANGGTTTTGAAAAACCTTTGCCGGTTGGTGTACCNTCNTCATTTNTNGTNAACCACATCATTTCAGGTTCNGTTCCAATTCTTAAATGNAAACCTTTNTATTTTTTTTGAAATTCTTCNTGNATNATTCTTAGATTTCCNCNGCAATCTGAAGTTAAATGTNCGCCTGGGTTTTCTCTTTCTTCTCTATTTCTAAAGCAAGTACAATAAACTCTTCCCACTCTTTTATCCCAGGGTATTTGTGCAAATGTTTCTGGGTCAGGAATACCTACTAACTCATGGGCTTCNGGACCATAACCAATATAGTTTTTGTGACGGTCAACAAACAAATTGGCAGTAGATCCATAAACTAATTGAAATCCTTTTTCTGCTGTTCTTTCCCAGTATGCTGCTGGAATTCCTTTACCAACAATACGTCCAGTAACTGATATAAATTGAAAATAAATATATGTAATTCCTAATTCGTCAATTTTTTCTCTAACTTGTTTGACAAGTTTATCACGTCCAGGTTTACTTACGTGCTTTTCCAGATCTGTCATTAGACTAATCCTCCCTCAAAGATTAATATTTTGAATTTACTTCTCTTAGTTTGAAATATGTTAGCTGAAAAACAAATACTCGTCTAGATTTAGCTCCAAGGAAATGGGCTACTAGATACTGGGTGTAATTGACCTTTCGCGTATCGATTGAATCTAAAGGGTTTAAGAAGTGAATTTTCTTTTCCTAAAATTTCGTCTGAAACCAAGTCGCCAACCCCTATCATTTTGTAACCATGGTTNGAGTCTGCAATGATATAAACATTTTCACAGAAGCGATCGAAAATAGGAAAAGAGTCTGGGGTAAAACATCCTATTCCACCCGAGGGACCTTTTTGATAAACTTTATGTTTTCCCTCAAATCTTTTTTGACAATGAGCCAAAGCAGAACACCACATGTGTGCAAACTCATCACCTGATTGATGATCTTTTGAATCTACTCCATAAGGATCCACTTTTACGTCACCCGCAGGTTTGTTAATTTTATAAGGGGGAGCTCCCCCTTGAACTCCCTTGAAATTAAAATCTGGTTTGTAGTATATGCCCCACATTTTATCTGTTATTAAAGAACCATCAACATCCGAAAATAAATGCGCATCACTATCCACATGAATCACCGGCGGCATTTTACCATCATCTGTTTTTTGAAAATTAGGATCAACTCCAAGAACACCCTCTGTTAACATCCAATAAATCCACATTGGGTACTCTTTATGGGTTTCTCCTTTTTCATCTTTAATCGAAATTTTTTTTGGTAGCTCAAGCATATTCCAAAAGTTTCTAATCCATGGACCAACTCCTANAATAACTTGTTCACAATNAATTGNACCTTTAGATGTCACCACTCCAGTTACAGCCTTACTATTGCTACCTCTCTTAAATCCTGTAACTTCAGTNCCTGTNAAAATTCTTACACCAAAACTTTNTGCNTTNTTAGCCAAACCATANATCGAAGCGGTATTATTAGCGTATCCNCCNCTTTTTTCATGCAAAACTGAAGTGATTGCTTTAGCCTGCCAATCATGAAATATATTTTTCATATATTTCATAGAATCTTCTTTTCCTTCAATAAATTCAGACTCGTAACCTATGACTTTTTGCTGTTCATAGATGCTTGAAATATCTTTTCTCATGCTTTCGGGACTTATTTGCATATAGCCAACTGGATGATAACTAAAATTTTTTGGATCACTTTCCCAAACCTTTACACTATGCATCATGAGTTCTCTCATGGCGGGCTGGAAGTAATTGTTTCGCACCACTCCACAAGCGATACCACTTGCACCTGACGCAATTCCTCCCTTATCAATAACTACGATATCGTTGTTAGTAGCATTTCCATTTTTTTTCTTAAGTTTTTCAGCTAAATGCCATGCGGTACTCAAACCATGAATTCCGGCTCCGATAACTACATATTTTGCTTTTTTTGGAAATGCCATTTTATGATTTCACTCTTAATTTTTCAGGATCATAAAAAGGAAATTTAACAACTTTTGCTCCAATTCTTTTTTGATGACCATCTATTTTACCCACCTCAACATCTGTACCAATATCCGAATATNTTACATCCATTCTGCAAAGTGCAATGTTCTTATTTAGNTTAGGAGATATCATTCCNCTAGTNATTACACCAACAGNNGCTCTNNCNANGTGNACGCCATCTCCNTTACTAGCTTGTTCTTTTCCTATTAATTCTAAGCCAACAAGTTTTTTTTGCGGAGATTCCTTTCTCTTTATTAAAGCATCTTTTCCGNCAAAATCATCTTCTTTGGTTTTCAGTGCGACAGAAAATCCAATTCCAGCTTCAAAAGGGTCGGTTTGATCATTAAATTCGTATCCAAAAAATATAAGTCCAGCTTCAATTCTTACCATATCCAAACCTTCTAAACCCATAGGAGTGATGCCTAAATCTTTTCCTGATTCCCAAACTTTATCCCAAATTTTAGAAGCATCTTTAGGATGACACCAGATTTCAAAACCTAGTTCACCGGTATATCCTGTTCTAGATACAATAATCGGTGTACCTAAATGATCATCAATTCTGGCAATAGAAAATCTAAACCATTGAAGTTCATTTATTTTTGGTTGAGCAGGTGCAGTCCAAACAAATTTCTCTAAAATTTTTCTACTATTTGGTCCCTGAACTGAAATATTATGAATTTGATCGGTTGAAGATTTTACCCAAACTTTATATTTTTTTTTCTTAGCTAATTCT
>JAESSC010000103.1 GCA_016764285.1 Pelagibacteraceae bacterium | reverse complement strand
TTTTTTTAATGAAACCGAACTAGTTGAACTAAGAATTAAATATTTAAATAAAATAGTCGATTATTTTGTTATAGTTGAAGCTGACATTACACATCAGGGAAAGAAAAAGGACTGGAATTTTCCAAAAATATTAGAAAGAAATTTAAAAGAATTCTCAAGCAAAATTCAATATCATCAACTTAATATAGTACCCGAAAAAATAAAAAATGAAGAGAGCTGGATAATTGACGATATCAAAGGAGATGACGCTTGGAGAATTGAAAATTTTCAAAGAAATTATATCAAAACGGCTTGTCAAAAATTTTCCAATGAAGATATTTTAATAATTAGTGANNTNGATGAAATACCCTCCAAGCAAAAACTTGAATTTATAAAATCATGTGATTTTAAAAAAATTGCTCCAATANCTTTAGAACAACATTTATTTCATATCGATTGTAATTTTTTAAGATTGGAAANCTGGAGGGGTAGCATTGTTACCACTATGCAGATATGCAATGCCTATTCACCACATNGACTTAGAAGATCAAGAAATAGAATATCTCATTTTTNNGANTCNGGTTGGAGTTTTTCATCATTTGGAGGTCCNANNAAAATTAAAGAAAAATTTGAATCTATTGCACATAANGAATTTAATAATGATAAATTTAANAATNNNGANCATATAATGAACTGTCANAAAACGGGAGCAGATTTATTTCATAGAAAGGTTCAATCNAAAAAAATAGAAAAAAATTTTTTCCCAANAGATTTATTAGAATTGATGGAGCAAAATCCTATTTTTTANTTNGGNTCTANTAGTTNAATAAATGATTTACATTTCTATAAGTACAATTCCACCGAGATTAAAAAATTTAAATGAATCAATTCGATCTTTATTAAACCAAACTCGAAAACCAGATAAAATCTTTATTAATANCCCTTATAAATANAAACGCTTTAGCGAAACTATTGAAGATAATCAAATTCCAAAATTTGATAGTAGTNTTGTCGAAGTTACAAGGTGTGAAGATTGTGGACCTGGAACAAAATTATTAGGCTCTTTAAANAAATTNGAAAAAAATTCNTTAGTGATACTAGCTGACGATGATCANTTTTATGAAGATTATATGNTTGAAAAACTTTTTTACTTTTATTCTAANGCACCAAATAATGCCTATAGTTTTTTTGTATATCCATTGGAAAATTTTCCAGTAGCTCAGGGTGCAGATGGATTTGCAATAANNACAAATCACTTAATAGGCATTAAGAATTTTTATGAACAAGTAGTAAAAGACTACAAAGAGCTTTTTTTAAATGATGATTTATGGATTTCTTATTTTTTATATTTTTTTAAAAAAAATAAAATACTTTCTTTGCAAGANCACCTTAAAAAAAGTGNTGATNNTAAACCATCCTTAATTTACACAACACGTATTGTAACTTCTGGACTTATTCAAACATATGGNAAAAATTTAACCGAAGCTTTTAAAAAAAGGCATCAAATAGGTGTCAAAAGTTTCAAATATATGCAGGAAAAGACTAAAGGTTTAAGCTTTTAACTCTCTTGNTTCATTAAAGAAGTTTTTCCANTCAANAGATCTTANNTCCCANGAATANGTNGCATTNATTGNTTCTCTTTGTAATTTGAGTTTATTTTGATTTNCNTCGGACCAATAGTTTTTNATGCTACTTGAAAGGNCNTTNCTGNATCTTTTTTCTAAATTATCNAAATTTCTNTCAAAANNNACAANNGTGCCAAANGGNGANCANGTTTCATAAAGGGCCCCAAGATTTGTTGTTACTACTTCACAACCAGCTGCCATTGATTCGATAGCTGCAATACAGCTAGTTTCAGGCCAAATACTTGGATGNGTGAAAATNTGCATTTTTTTTAANAGTTNAATTATNTTTNTATTATCNANAAATCCAAAATAATTCACGTTTTNTGTATTCTTGCATTCATTAAAAATATTTNCATAAGTTTTTCCAAGATTNTCATCNAATTTCTTTCCATANATTTTTGTTGATGAACAAATATTTAATTCAACATTTTTTAAATTCAAATTTTTAAAAACTTTTAAGAGGTGAACTAATCCTCTCCAAGGAGTTGTATGATAGATTAAATTTATCTTATCTTTAGGTTTTTCTTGAAAATCAATTTTTTCAATCGCATTTTTAATTACTACTGATTTGCTTTCAGNTACTTTGAATTGATATACNTNTTTTTCAAAGTTCCAATTTGAATTGAACACGATCCAATCTAATTTATCGACAAAATCTTTTGAACCNAAATTTTCAGCTTCTTTTTGATTTACAAAGTGNTGCATCCAAAGAANNTTAATTNTNTCNTTTTCNATTAAATCATGGTTGGCGTTATTTAGAATTAGATTGATGTTTTTAAAACTTNCATCTGGAAGATATTTTAATAGAAGTCTTAACTGANTCTCACTACCACCAAAAGACTCATTAAATAATACAGGTCTTGTGTGATCNTCGTTTAATTTTTTTATAATTCTAGACTTTTCTTCCACCAGGTTAAGTTTAATCAGTTATTTTNTAACAAATTCTTTTAATGTAATAAATAATTTTGTAATGTCACCATTATTACTTTCAATTACTGAGGCAAACTCTTCTTTTTGGGTTCTAGCCAAACTTAATCCTTCTATAATTATGTCTCTAATTAGTGGTTTATCAGGATTTTTTGTGTAAACCCTCCAATCAATTGTAACTGCTGGTTTCTTGTTAGTTGCAAGAAGTAGACTTTTAACAATTGTATACTTAGGATTTAAAACTTCTACACCAAGAACGTCAATTTTTGGATCTGAATAATCAGTTAATCTGGAAGTGAAGCTTTTCAAAAAATATTGTTCAAATAAAATCGAATATTCTTCCTTCTGGTCATCAGAAAGTTCTTTTCTGTAACTTCCCAGGGTGTAATATCCTATCCCTTTAATATCCACGATCTTCAGAGCCATTTCTGTTAATTTTTTAGTCTTAAATTCTTGGCTATTTGTTTCAGCAAGTATTTCTTTTGCTTCAGCAACTATTTCAGCAATAAACTGTTTGGGATCGCTGCTATAAGCGTGACTTTTATTAGGTAAGATAAATGAAAAAAAAATAAAGAAAATAATAATGAAAAAGTTTTTTTTCATAATTCTTATTTTTTTATTAAATTAATTAGTATCTATCTCTTCCCAATCGCTAGCATCTTGGGTTCCAACTAAAGACTGGGCATTGGCTATCTTTTTGTTTCTCTCTTGTATATATAAACTTTTTACAGAAGCATAGAGATCGATAGCATTTCTTTCTAAGCTGTCAAAGGATTCAATATTTTTTGATCTAAAATCTACAGCGCCTGTCCCTCTATAGTAATAGTAACTGTGTTCTGAATAATTATCATTACCCACTAATCCATTGTGTATCTCACTGTTGTGAGTTACATGATATACTGGATCTAAAAATATGTTACCTACTAAACCGATAGCATCTCGTGTTGTTGTAGGACCTATAATCGGCAGCACAAAGTAACAACCACTGTCTGCTCCCCACACACCAATGGTTTGTCCAAAATCTTCTTTTCCTTGATCTTCAAATCCTAATTTTGATGCAGGATCAAAAATTCCTAAAATACCTGCTGTTGAATTAATACCAAAACGTGCTGCATTATTTCCTGCTCTACCAAATTCTCCTTGCAAAATATTATTTGAAAGAGTCAAGAGAGAACGTAAGTTATTAATTGCATTGCCTGTTCCTTTTCTTATTGGTGCTGGTAATGCTCTATAACCTTTTGCTACAGGTTGAAATATTATCCTGTCCAAATCGTAATTAAACTCAAACATTGCTCTACTGAAACCTTCAAAGCATTCCTCAGTTGCACTTTGTGAACTGGTGTCCTTTAATTCTTCACTCCCCGTTGTACATGCAATGGCCAAACTTGTTTGC
>JAESSC010000050.1 GCA_016764285.1 Pelagibacteraceae bacterium | reverse complement strand
GGTCAGTCTCTTTTCAAAATTGTCAACTGTTGGGTTGGTGATGCGTGAATAGGTATGGGCCGGTTTCCTGTAGGTAAAGGCCAGCTCCATATCTTCTGCCCTTTCAAAACTGAAGGCAACTCCCGAGTAAACGGGAAATCTTCCTGATAAATTTTCTTCGTGTTTCTTTTGCCACTTAAACTTAATTGGATTACTAGATGGTTTATTATTTGATAAAAAATGTATCCATAAATGCCACTCTGGGGGAATTTTTGACGCCTCAACTCTATTTGTATAAATCACCCACCTTTTTCCTTTGGAATTAGAATAGTATTTGTTGCCAAATTCATCTTTACCGACCAATTTCCCAATAAACAAAGTATAAATAAAAGTGCCAACAGTTTGACGATGCCACCAGGTAAATATTTGTTTAATAAAACTAATCACAAAATTTTTTTTTTTGTTTTTGATTGTATTTACTATTCAAGTGTAAAAATCCACACAATTAAAAATTGTAAAAAATTTATTAGACTTACAGTATATTTTGTATATAGCATATAAATGCTCACAATATATATATAAATAATTAAATTTAGGAGATAAAACTTATGTCGAAGTATTTAGTTGAAACCTTTTATACATGCACATTTAAAATTATTCATAAACTCGAAGAACTAAATGAAAAAAAGCTTTCTGAACTCGAAAATCGTAAGGATGGTAAGGTTGAAATAATTGATGTTAGATTAGATAATAGAAAAACCAAAGCAGTTAATGAAAAAAACCAAAATGTTTCTTCAAGCAAATCACCTACAAAAAATATTCCTGACGTTTCGTCCATTGTTAATGAAACAATTACTAATTCAGACAAATTTCAAACTTTAAATGAATTCGAGGGAAAAAACGTTAATACCCAAAGATTATACAAACAGATAAATAATAGATCAAAAATGCCAGATAGAAGAAAAGGTTATATCCAAAAAGTTTCAATCGGAGAGCACAAAATTTATTTGCATACAGGTGAGTATGATGATGGAAAAGTTGGNGAAATTTTTATNGATATGAACAAAGAGGGAGAGCTTGTAAAAGCTTTAATGAATAATTTTGCAATAGCTATCTCATTAGGTCTTCAGTACGGNGTNCCATTGGATGANTTTGTTGATGCTTTNATCGAAACTAAATTTGAACCATCTGGAGAAATTAAAGGNAATGACAGAATATTAAATGCTTCTTCNATTCTAGATTATATTTTTAGAGAATTGGCTATATCCTATTTAGGTAGAGANGATCTTGCNCATACACCTTCGATTAGCAAAACTACGAATGACAGATTTNCAANCGATGGTGAAGANGATGCTTTCTTGAAATTAGTAAAAGATATAACAAGTAAGGGTTTTGTAAGAAGTAACTATAAAGACAAACTTGTTGATCTCAGTAATGTAAGAATTAATTTAAAGAGTAAAAAATAGATATCATTNCTTCTTGTCTAAAACTTTAATANTTAGCTCTTTGAGTTGGGTTTCGGTTGGNTTTGANGGAGCTCCCATTAACAAATCTTCAGCATTTTGGTTCATTGGAAACAAAGTTATTTCACGAATATTATCTTTATTAGCCAATAACATAACAATTCGATCTATTCCAGGAGCNATACCACCGTGAGGAGGAGCTCCNTAAGAAAGAGCTTTAATCATTCCCTCAAATTTCTTATTAACATCTTCTTTTGAATAACCAACCTTTGAAAAAACTTTATACATCAAATCTGGCAAATGATTTCTTATTGCTCCAGAAGATATTTCAGAACCATTACANACCAAATCATACTGGTACGCNAGTATTGATAAAGGGTCAGATTTTTCGAAATCTGATGGATTAATTTGAGGCATCGAAAAAGGGTTATGGCTGAAATCAATCTTTTTTTCTTTTTCATCATATTGATACATAGGAAAATCAATGATCCAGCAGAATTCAAACTTCTGACTATCTATAAGATTAAGCTCCTGTCCTAATTTCTGTCTTGCTAATCCAGAGATTTTTTCAACGTTGCTTTTTNTATCGCATGAAAAAAAAACTGAGTCATTTTCTTTTAAATTACAAACTTTTATGAGTTCATTAATTGCTTTTTCTGAAAAAAGTTTTGCTATCGGTCCTTTACCAAGAAGTTTTTCTTTAGTTCTCTCTAACACTATATAGCCTAAACCTTTGGCTCCCTCTTCCTTGGCCCAATTATTATACGCATCAAAAAAACTTCTAGGTTTCGAGGATGTATTTGGAGCGGGTATTGCTCTCACAATCGCACCTTTGGCAATTGATTTTTTGAAAATATCCAATTTGACATCCTCCCTATTCATTATTTCTGTAACATCAAATATTTTTATTGGGTTTCTTAGGTCTGGCTTATCTGTTCCATATTTTAACATTGAGTCTTTATATTTAATTCTTGTAAAAGGTAATTTAGAAATAATTTTTCCTTTTCCAAATTTAGTAAATACTTCAAAAAAAATAGGTTCTAATGTTTTAAAAATATCTTCCTGTTCTACAAAAGACATTTCAATATCTAATTGATAATGTTCACCAGGACTTCTATCTGCCCTTCCATCTTCATCTCTAAAACAAGGTGCAATCTGAAAATATTTATCAAAACCAGAAATCATGACCATTTGCTTAAATTGTTGTGGTGCTTGAGGTAATGCATAAAATTTACCATGATGCAATCTGCTAGGAACTAAAAAATCTCTAGCACCTTCTGGACTAGAAGCGGTTAATATTGGCGTTTGAAATTCCAAAAAACCTTTGCTAATCATTTTATTTCTTATAAAAGAAATTACTTTTGATCTTAAAATAATATTATCGTGCATCTCTTGTCGTCTTAAATCTATAAATCTATATTTTAATCTCGTCTCNTCTGGATAGTCCTGTTCACCAAAAACAGGCATTGGTAAATCTTTTGCAGCAGAAAGTACTTCGAATNATGAAACGATTATTTCTATTTCTCCAGTAAATAAATNTTTATTTATNGTATCTGTAGATCTCTTTACAANTTTACCTGANACACATACTACGGATTCTGGTTTGACTTTTTCTATTTCCTTAAAAAAATTACTNCTATTTTCTGTTACACATTGTGTTAAACCATAATGATCACGTAAATCAAAAAAAAGCAGGTTTCCATGATCCCTCTTTCTATGAATCCAACCTGAAAGCTTAACAGTTTTTCCAGCNTCTTTTTTTGTTAGTTCCGAACATGTGTGAGTTCTATATTTATGCAAAATGATTCCCTTTTTAAAAATTTATATCATTTTTAATACTTCTTTAATTAATTTTAAGTTAAAAGGATTACTCTTTTTTAAAGAATATTTATCNAAAATCGAAATAAATTGAGATATTTTTTCATAGGATCTATCAATTCTTTTTATAATGTAGTCAATATGTTTTTTTTCAACCTTAATCTGTTTATCCGAAAAGTTCTTTGCAAGTATAACGCTGATTAGATCATCGCTTGGAAGATTTATGCCGATCATCAAGCTACTACTAGCTCTAGATTTTAAATCGGGCAATTTAAATTTATATGCACTAATTGGNTTAGTAGAAGTANTTAAAAGATATTTATTATCNTGTAAAGCAANNTTCCATAAAGAAAATAGTAAATTTTCTGAAACNTTTTCATTTAAATTTTCAATTATCAAAGCTTCATTTATTTTAAATTCAAAAAAAATTTTATCATTTAATGCATCAGACTGTATTTCTAATGTTGATGTTTTGCTTTTCAAGATAGATGCTAGATGTGTTTTTCCAGAGCCTGNTGGGCCAAATATATTAGCTATTCGTTTTATCCATCTGGGCCAACTACTTATAAATTCGTATGCTTCTTGATTGCTAGATGACACATAAAAATCTTCTTTCAGATAAACATTATTTGNTGGAAATTTTAAAATNAATTGATCAGTCATTTATATAAAGTCCCCAATGNCCTTGATCATTATTTAATTGATAACCAAATTTTAATAGTTCTGTTCTCAATCTTTTTGGATTGCCATAATAATATATTTTAAAAAAAGCATAATTAATATTAAATTCTTCTAAAGAATAATTATCAATGATACTTATTTTGTAAAAAGNATTTTTTAGATTATCCAAATCACGAAGATTTGTATGTTGAAATTTTATTCTTATTAATAATGGGATCGAAAGATCTATAACGTTCTCTTTTTTCCAAATATCTGTGATTTGCATTTTTAAATCTTTTAAAATATAATTTAACTTTAATTCATTCTTTATATCATTAAGTTCATAAGTAATATTTTTGCTCATCCTGTTATCATTAAAATTTGTTTTTACATATATATTCAATTGGTNATTTTGATGATGCATTAATGTAAAAACGTAATTTTTTATATTGTATTTATTAACAAAATNATCGATATTTAATTCTTCAATTCTNTTTTTCATTTCTTTTATTTTAGAAATATCATNTAAATCTTCCAATGGTAGTATGAAATTTATTAGCTCATTATTAATCTCAACAGNTGTCCATTGCTTATAAAAAAAATTCTCATAAAAATCTTGTATTTCTTCATTTACAAAAAGTANNGGAAAAAAAATTGCAGAAATATTTTTTGGTTGAGAAAATGAAATATTTTTCTGTTTTAATAATTCTATAACTTTAATATCATTGTAAAATATNTTAAAGGTTGCTTTGTACTCATCATTTCGATAGCTCTCNTCTAAAATTTGAAAACTATTTATCAAATTCTTTATTTTGTTTAATTTTATATTGCTTATTTTGTTTAAATCTCTTGATAATAGAATTTTAGACATAAGTATTTTAAAAGAATTTAAAAATACTTTATTGATATATTTATCTCTTGAAAAATTTATATNTATCGCTCCTTCAACTTTAACNTTATTAATAATAAAAACATTTTCTTCTGAAAAACTTTTTGAAAATGTAANNAAAGAAAATATAGNTGCTGTTAAAATAATAAAAATATATTTCCNTNANCTGGCNATNAAATATTTAGACATTAAATAAAATTTTTCNTGAAAAAAGCCTATAATACTCACAAAAAAAGCGGTGTTAATATGGCAATTGTTGATAAGTTAGTAAATTACATATCTGAAATATCAAGAAAAACTTATAAAACGTTTATTTTTTAAAAAAAAAATCTATTTCAGTTTTTGCACTTTCTGCGCTGTCTGAACCATGAACGGAGTTCTTATCAATTGAAAGTCCATACATCTTTCTTAATGTCCCTTCCTCTGCCTTTAACGGATCTGTAGCACCCATTATCTGCCTATTTTTGAATACTGCCCCTTCTCCTTCCAATACCATAACTACTATAGGACCCGATGATAAATAATTACAT
>JAESSC010000102.1 GCA_016764285.1 Pelagibacteraceae bacterium | reverse complement strand
TGTAATGGACCAAATGGTAAATGGCACCTCTATATTCCCTCAAAAGAATATTGGCACGAATTGCATGCTAGAAATGAACAAATATGTAATTCTGATAAATTATTAGAAAAAACTATTCAATCCAACCCAGGAAAGACAAAAGAAGAGAAATTTCAAAAACTTGTATAACTATAAGAGACAGTTCGTGAACTTAACATGCCAGATTGGGACCAAAAAAGATGTATGGTGAATTGCATTATTGTAGAACAAAATAAAAAAACTATCTCTATACGTTTTTTATCTAAAAACTTAGTCCGATTGCGTCAATGGTGCGGTAAGATCGAATTTAAATATCTGATGATGAACTAGAAACGTTGCCCTGATTGGTTGCGGGGGTAGGATTTGAACCTACGACCTTCAGGTTATGAGCCTGACGAGCTACCAGACTGCTCCACCCCGCGATAAAATTTGTATATTTGTTCTATTATTTAATATTATATTTTATGTTTTTTTAAACAAACAAAATTAGGTATTATAATCTTTCATTCTTTTGATTTTTTTTGATCTTTTAATATTTTCTTGTCTTTCTCTTTTTTTTTTTTCAGAAGGTTTTTCGTAATTACTTTTAATTTTTAAAATTTTAAAAAAACCTTCCCTCTGAAGCTTTCTTTTGAGAATTCTTAATGCTTGATCAACATTGTTATCTTTAACTTCTATTTTAATAATTACCTCCTAATTAAAGATGCATTAACTAACATTAAAAAAAAAGGTTGTCCAGCTAGAATTGGAAGGGTTTTGTAGATTCGTTTTTTCTAAGCTTTTTTTATAATTAATCTTCAATTTTTTGATTTTCTTTGTCTATCTTTTTTTTCTTTCCAGTAGCTTTTAGGTTAGCTTTCTCTACTGCATTTTTTATATCAATTTGAGAACAGAGACTGGAGACCACTGGATCCTTTGGTGTCAAATTAGAAGAATTCCAATAATTGTTGTTTTTTATCAAAGATACAGTATTTTTTGTGCTCCCCACAAGTTTTCCTATTTGTCTATCAGACAGCTCAGGATAGTTTTTGATTAACCAAAGCGCTGCGTTAGGTCTATCTTGTCTTTTTGATAACGGAACATACCTCGGTTTTTTTTTTCGAGTACTTATACTTATATCTAAATTTTTTTTACTTAGTACAAGAGGTCTATTACTATCTTTAGAAGATGCTACAATTTCTTCTCTTGTCAATTGTCCAGCTAGGATAGGATTATAAGCTTTTATTCCTTTTTCTACATCTCCATCAGCTATACCCTTTACTTCAAGTTCGTGAAGATTACAAAAAGCAGCTATTTGTTTGAAACTTATTTTAGTGTTTTCAACTAACCAAACAGCAGTTGCTTTAGGCATTAAAGGTCTATCATTCATTACTATTTTTTGCTCGTTGACCGCAAATTCTTAAATTTTTTAAAAAACTTACTTACTCTACCTTTGTCTAAGACTTTTTGAGTTCCACCTGTCCAAGCAGAATGAGATTTAGAATCAATATCAAGTTTCAAAGTTTCACCCTCTTTTCCCCAAGTAGACATGGTTTCAAAATGACTTCCGTCAGTCATAATAACTTTTATCTTATGATAATTTGGATGTATGTTTTTTTTCATGTCGGAACAATTTAATATAATAAAACAAAATAATTGACAATAAAAAACTAACTACTTCAAAACTTCAATCATTTCTTCATTAATTTTGGAGTTTGTTACTAAAATAGTTTTATTTTCGATATATTCGTTATTTCCTTTAAAATCTGTAACGAATCCTCCTGCTTCTTTAACTAAAACTACGCCTGCTGCAATATCCCAATAATTTAAATTCCTTTGCCAANAACCATCACATCTTCCTGCGGCAACATAGGCCATATCGAGCGAGGCACTACCCATTTTNCTAATTGGTATCANTACTNTGGATGAAAATTTGTAATATTCATTTAATGAGAGTTGTCTGTCCTTATCTTTTGATNTAAAGCTTGGTCCTCCGGTAATAATTAAACANTCTTTTAATNTTGATCTAGATGAAACTCGCAGTCGNTGATTATTTAAATATGATCCATTACCTTTTTCAGCTAGAAACATCTCATCTTTAATTGGATCAAAGATAATTCCACAAATAATCTCTTTTTTATGTTCTAANCCTAAGGATATTGCAAAGTGTGGTATTCCATGAAGAAAATTTGCAGTTCCATCTATGGGATCAATTATCCATTTAAATTCTTNATCATTTGTAATTTGNCCAATTTCNTCACTTAAAATAGAAAATCTAGGTCTAGCTTTTTGAAGTTCTTCGATTAAAATTTTTTCTGCCTTTNTATCTGATGCTGTAACAAAATCTCCAGGTCCTTTAAGAGAAACTTGNAGTTTTTCTATTTCACCAAAATCTCTAATTATATTTTTTGCAGCTTTTCTACAAGCTTTAACCATTACATTTATATTTGCTGAAGAAAGTTTCATTTATTTAATTTTTTTAATGTACTCCAAAGTACTTGTATCTAAAATAATTTTATCTCCAGAATTNATAAATGGAGGGACCATAATGTTAATTCCATTTTCTAAAGTAGCNGGTTTGTAAGATGATGAAGCAGTCTGCCCTTTGATTGTTGCATCTGTATTGGTAATTGTTAATTCGACAGAAGATGGTAAATCAACCGATAAAGCTTGATCTTCATAAAAATGAACATTTACCGCCATGTTTTCTTTTAACAATTTGTTTTTTTCTCCTAATAGAGATTTATTAATTGCAATTTGTTCAAAGTTAGTTTGGTCCATAAAATGACAATTATTTTNATCNTCATATAGAAAATTAAATTTTTTTTCATCTAAAACTGCCCTTTCAACAGTATCGCTAGATCTAAACCTTTCATTTAATTTNGTTCCTTTNTTAACACTTTTTAATTCGACTTGATTAAAAGCACCACCTTTTCCTGGTTTGACATGTTGTGCTTTTAAAACCGACCATAAATCATTTCTATGTTCAATGATCATTCCTGGTTTGATTTCATTTCCTAATATTTTCATTTTTTTATTTAAATTTTTTTATTGCTGAAGCTGGATCTAATTTTTTATTATTCCAAATATAGCTAGAGCAAGCAATAAAATCTGCTCCATTNGATAAAATTTTTTTATAATTAGAACTATTGATTCCACCTATTGCAACGGTCGGCATATTAATTTTTTTTTTAGCCCAACGCAATATTGCTAAGTTGGCTTTAAAAGCAGTTTTTTTTGTTTGAGATTTAAAAAATGATCCAAAGGCAACATAATTTGCACCATGCTTTTTTGCTTTTAAGGCTAATTTTTTAGAATTATGACATGTCACTCCAATAATTTTATTTTTTCCCAATATTTTTCTACTACTCATAAAATCCACATCTTTCTGACCAATATGACAACCATCAGCACTAACCATTTTTGCTATAAAAGGTTTATCATTAATTAAAAATTTAACATTATTTTTTCTAACTATTTTTTTAATTTNTTTAGATATTTTTAATAAATTATGAGTAGGTATTTTTTTTAATCTTAATTGGAAGTATTTAACTTTATTAGTTTTTAATACTTGATTAAGTTCCTTATAAAACTTTGTCCCTCTTATCCTTTGAGGTGATATTAGATAAATATATCTTTTCAATTTTAGTTAGGCAGTTATTTGTTTTTCCAAGTCCATACTCCATTTTGCTGAAGTAGAAAGGCCATTCATTTTAGATCTATGATTAAAGATTTTTTGAGTATTGCTTGTATCTTTAATGTTTTTTGCCCAATTTTTAAGAGCACTTTGTTGTAGAGCTCTTCCATAAGAAAAACTCATTATAAAATTTGTATCATTAATTTTATTAATTTCGTTTAAATTTTGTGTTGCCTCAATTTCAGTTTGTCCGCCTGATAAAAAAGCTATTCCCGGAACATCACTAGGTACATTTTCTTTTAAACATTTGAGTGTCATTTTAGCAATTTCTGCTGTGTTACTTTTATCTTTTGATTTATTTCCAGGTAAAATCATATTAGGTTTTAATATTGTTCCTTTAAGATTTACATTGTGTAAATTTAACTCTTTATAACATTCTTTAAGAACTTTAGCGGTTACTTCATAGCACTTATTAATATTATGTTCGCCATCCATTAATACTTCTGGTTCAACAATGGGAACCATTTTTGCTTCTTGTACCAAAGCAGCATATCTTGCTAATGCGTGCGCATTAGATTTAATTGCTAATTCAGAAGGATATTTTTCAGAAATATTATATACAGCTCTCCATTTTGTAAATCTTGCTCCCAATTTAAAATATTCAGCTAATCTTTCTCTTAAACCATCTAGCCCTTCAGTAACTTTTTCATCAGTAGAACCTGCTAGTTTTTTTGCACCAGTATCTACTTTGATTCCAGGAACTGAACCAGAACTTTTAATTAATTCAGGTATCGTCTTTCCTGAAGAAGTTTTTTGTTTTATCGTTTCATCATAAAGTATCACTCCACCAATATAATTTTTCATACCTTCTGAAGAAAACAAAGTTTCTCTAAATTTAAGTCTATTTTGGGCAGTTGATTCAACATTCACGCTGGATAATCTTTTTGTCATAGTTCCAGTACTTTCGTCGGCTGCTAGTATACCTTTGTCTTTTTCTACAATTTGTTTGGCAATTTTCTCTATTTCACTCATGAATACTTTTAATTTATTTCTAAAGCTTTTATACCAGGTAAAACTTTTCCTTCAAGAAGTTCTAAAAATGCTCCACCTGCGGTTGATATATATGTAAATCCATCAGAACAACCAAATTTATTTATTGCTGAAACTGTATCGCCCCCACCTGCAATTGATATAAGANATTTGTTTTTAGTATTTTCAGATATTTTCTGTGCAATTTTATTACTTCCTNCTGAGAATTCTTTNACTTCNAAATAACCNGCNGGNCCNTTCCANAAAATTGTTTTTGATTCNTCTATTATTTTANAAATATTTTGTATAGTTTTTTCACCNATNTCTAAAATTAAATCTGTATNNNCAATCTTATCTANGTTTTTCAATTGACCTTTNGANNTATGATTTTTTGNCACCANNACATCTTGNGGNAAGACNAGATNGCNGTTATTTNTCTTANATTNTTTTATAATATCTTCTAATAANTTTTCTTGATTTTCTTCAANCATNGATTTTCCNATATTATAACCTTTNTGTTTTATAAAGTTATTTGCCATAGCNCCAACAATGACAATNGTNTCCATTTTTTNTATAAGATTGNTNAANANACCTATTTTNGTAGAAATTTTTGATCCTCCAANGATNCAAGNGACAGGTTTTTTTGCNNCNNNAANTAACATTTNTATAGTATTAANNTCCTNAANTAACTGTTTNCCNGCGAACGAATCTATATGNTTTGTTATTTCACAAANAGATGNATGNNNTCGNTGAGAGCANGAAAAGGCNTCATTNATNTANATATCTCCNATTTTAGAAAGTTCTTTAGCAAAGGATTNTGTATTTAGNTCTTCTTCTTTNTTAAATCTNAGNTTTTCNAGNAGCAAGATTTCTCCATTAGNAATTTTTTTTGAATTTTGAATTNCTTTCAATCCAATNNTNTCNNTTAAAAAAACTACATTTTNATTAAGATAATNAGATAATTTTTTTGCTATTGGNTTTAAANTTAATCNAGGAACGANTTTNCCTTTAGGTCTTCCTATATGCGAAATAATTATTATTTTTGCTTTNTTNTTTATTANAAATTTTATNGTNGGTAAAACTTTTTNAATTCGAGAAGNCTCAGTTATNGATCCATTATTTGTNGGAACATTNAANTCAACTCTTAATAAAACNCTTTTTCCTTCTANNNTAAGATTATNNTCTAAATGATTTATTNTNNCCATGACNNATTAAATCTTNCCNAAATAATTTGCCAAATCACACATTCTAGATGCNAAGCCCCACTCATTATCATACCAAGCAGATATTTTTGCCATTTTATTTTCTATAACTTTTGTTAACGAAAGATCAACTATTGCAGAATGAGAGTTATGATTAAAATCTGAAGAGACAAGCGGTTCATCACT
>JAESSC010000049.1 GCA_016764285.1 Pelagibacteraceae bacterium | reverse complement strand
TAGTGAAAAATTTTCAATTGAAAATGGTATGCTAACTCCGACAATGAAAGTAAAAAGAAACAAAGTAATTACTAAATATAAAAATATACTAGAAAATTTTTATAAAAAATAATTAATTTAATTTTATTACAATCAACTTAAATGTTTAAAAAGCAACGTTATTGCTTGTTTATTTAAACATAAAAAAATAATCAATTTATTTATTTTAAATTAATTTTTTTGCAATTTGTCAACATAATTTATGTTTGACATCAGTAAAAAAAAACATAAAGCTAAAATTAACAAACGAATCACTCGAATGATTTGTTTTAATTAAATAAAAGGGAGCATAAAAATGGCTAAACGAAAAAAAGCAAAAAAAGGTAAAAAGAAAGCAAAAAAAAGAAGAAGATAAGCTATACTTTTTTTGAAAAATAGCGCCCTCCTTACAAAGTTTAAGGAGGGCGTTTTTTTTATAGTAATGTTTCTTTTTGAAGAGAATTTTCTTTAAATTTTAAGGCTTTATCCATTTTTTGTTGAGCTTTTTCGCCTAAAACTACTTCAAGTTCGGACTTTAATCTATTATATGCTTTTTCAAAAAGTTGTCTTTCACTATAAGATTGTTCTGCAATTATACCTGTTTTTTTATTTAAGTCTCTTACCACTTCTGCTAATTCATAAAGCTTACCCGAATTAATTTTTTGATCATATTCTTGAGCTCTTCTACTCCACATAGTCCTTTTTATTCTTGGTTTACTTTTCAAAATAGAAGCTGCTTTATTAATTTGGCTAATACTAGAAACGGGCCTTAGATGCGATTGTTGATTTAAGGGTATACTTAATGTCAGTTTTTCTTTTTCTATAAGTACTTTGTAAAAAGTTATATCAATATCTCCCATTTTGGCNTTGTCGNTAGAAATTATTTTTCCAACACCGTGCTTTGGATACACAACATAATCTTTAATATTATAAAGTTTTTTTTCAGTGNGCTGCTTTTTTATTTTTTTAATTTGAATTTTTNCATCATTCGTTTTNAAAGTATTTTGNCCAACTAATTTTCTAATTACTACTTTTTCTTGTTTTTTTTTCTCTCTCTTTATTCTTTTTACTTTTTTTATTTTCTTTATCTTTTTTTTTCTACCCATATTTAAATTTTCAATCTCCTTTTCCTGGTTTTTCACTGAAATGTTTAAACTTATCTTTAACACCGCGCCATTTTTCTTGATCTTTAGGCACATCCTCTGCTCTCTTTTTAGTAATATTTGGCCATAGGTCGCCGTATTTTGTATTATGTTCNACCCAATCACTTGCTCCCTCGTCGGTNTCGGGCTTGATTGCATCTATGGGACACTCCGGTTCACAAACCCCACAATCTATACACTCGTCGGGTTTGATCGCGAGCATATTTTCACCTTCATAAAAACAGTCTACCGGGCACACCTCTACACAATCCATTAATTTACATTTGATACAATTNTCATTTACAATATAAGTCATAGTTTATTTCAATGAATTTTTAACTTTTAGTTTGATAATTCCACTGTCTCTATCTGATATATATAATAANCCACAAACTCTCCTGATNAAATTTGACTCATANCTATCACTAGANCCATCTGAATATACAATTTTCCAAAGTATTTCAATTATTTTAAGTCTAAATTCCATTGAATTTTTTTTAATTTCNCTGGTGAATGCNACAATCTGGTTTGATTCTTGTTCTATTTTTTCAGCTTTTTTTAATAATTCTTCNGCNTCATTTNGNGTTATTGCATTTAAACTTATCAATGCTTTTTTAATAATTTCTTTTTCAACGTCTGTATAATTGTCATCGATCTTTGCTGCATGTATTAATAATGCAGTTATTAANATATTCTTATTATTAATATTTTCTTCGTTTTTTTTCTCAAAAAATTTTTTAAACATTTATCGAAATCTCAATTCTGATAATTTACCAAAAGGACTATTTGCATTAGATTTTTTAACAATTTTTCTTTGTTTATTTTTTATGTATTGTGGCTGATAGATGAAAAATTCTTCTTTACTCTCTTCAATTTTTTTNCGTTTATATTGCATTAATTCCAAAAGTTTAAAAAAATCTTCTTTATTACAACCAATTAAATTTATCATATCAGAATCAATTTTAAACATTCTGTCTTTGGTATTTTCGATAATTTTTAAAAAAAATCTTTCTAAAATATCAACTCTAACATAAAACTTACCAATATTTTCAAAACCACATATCAANAAGAATTTTTTATTTTTTTGGGTTTCATTTTTTAAAAAATTCAAACCGAATTTTGGAATAATATATTTTTTGTCGTCTGGAAAATATAATTTCCATAATTTCACTCTAAGATTGACGGCATTTGGTTTGAGCATTTTTGGAAGGAAAGCATGGTATCTTCCAATTTTTATACCAACTTTTCTCAAGCTTGCCCTGTCCTCTTTGGAAATGTTTTTTATCATTTGATCAACTATTTCTCTTTTCATTACCCCNTTGTTCTCAAATAACTGATAGCATAAAGCTCTTACGTAGTTGTTTTTAAATTTTGATTTACTTAGTTTAACNAGGTCGGATAGCTCAGATGTAATAAGTGTGTNTANCTTTTTTTCCAGATTATTTCTCAATTTTTCTTTGGATTCTAGATCAATCGCGTCATCAACTAATAGCTCTAATTTTGGATTTAAGTAATTTTTTCCAGGTGAAATATATGCAATAGGATTATTCATCCAATAAATTTTATGATCATCTTCAAGTTTAAAATCTTCACTTTTTATTATCTTGCTAGTTCTTCGCATTAATTCTGGTTCTATAGCTTGCCTTGCAGCTTTTTTGAGGGATTTAATGTCAGTTTTCAACGATCCAGATTTATGATCCAAATCTAATTTCATTCCTCTTAACCGACCTATATATTGGTCGTCAATAATAACTTCGTTTTCATTTTTAATTTTTGTTCCCAATATAATGTCCTGTTTTAAACTTCTTGATAAAACACTTATTCTTTTATCAATAAAACTTTTTGTAAGTTCTTCATGAAGTTTGTCTGATAACTTATCCTCCATATCTTTAGTTCTTTCAATCCAATAATCATAGTTGTTTGTCCAACCTTTTTTATTGGCAACATAAGACCATGTTCGAACATTTGAAATTCTATTAGTTAAAGTATCAATATTACCATCATATTTATCTAAATATTTAAGTTGCGTTTTCATATAATCATTTGAAACTTTTCCAGCNGTAGACGTTAAAAATCCAAAAANTTTTTTTACTACTTCTATATGATTTCCATATGACTTTTTTGAAAAGTCTGGTATTTGGCAACATTCCCAAAGTGTTTGGATAACGTCCTCCGTATTACCAATTTTCATATCCTTATTATTTTTTATCATTAATTTTAATACTTTTTCATCTTCACAATCAGCAATTCTTCTTAAAAATTCANTATTAGATTTTTTTTCTAGTGAATTAATTAGANTNTCCAAACTTTTAAAATTAAGTTCAGAATTTCTCCAATAAATTACATTTATATTATCAAGTTCATGTTTTTCTAATCTCTCAATTTCATTGGCAGATAGACTTTCACATTGACCTGTTATTCCAAAATTACCGTCATTGATATGTCTGCCAGCTCTTCCTGCAATTTGAGAAATTTCACTTAGGTTTAATCGTCTTGTCTTTTTTCCATCAAATTTTTTTAAATTACTAAAGCTTACATTATNTATATCCATATTAATTCCCATTCCAATTGCATCAGTTGCAACAAGAAAATTTGCAGCTCCAGATTGATAGAGTTCTACTTGAGAATTTCTGGTTTTTGGACTCAAAGAACCCATAATGACTGCAGCCCCNCCTTTCTGCCTTCTTACCAATTCTGCTAATGCATAAATTTCGTCAATCGAAAAAGCAATTACTGCTGTTTTTGGACTTAAACGCGATATTTTTTTATAACCACTATATGTTAACTTNGAATATCTTTCCCTGCTAACAAACTCAACATTATCAATTAATGAAGCGATTACATGTTTCATAGTATGAGAGCCAAGAAACATTGTAAGTTTATCACCTCTTAAATTTAATAATCTATCTGTAAATATATGACCTCTTTCATGATCAGTGCACATCTGTATTTCGTCAATTGCAACAAAATCTACTAAAATATCTTGGGGCATAGATTCTACGGTGCAAATATAATATTTTGGAGATTTTGGAATTATTTTTTCTTCTCCAGTGATAAGAGCTACTTTTTCTTGCCCAATTTTATTCACACACTTGTCAAAAAATTCTCTCGCTAACAACCTTAGAGGAAAACCCAAAATTCCATTTTCATATCCCAACATTGTTTCAACACCCAAATGAGTTTTGCCTGTATTAGTTGGGCCCAATACGGCAGTAATTTTTTTTACGTTAGTTTCCATTAATTGTGTTTGATTTTGATTGGCACACTATATCTAGATTTGTTGTTAGAACAAAAGATGATTAAAACATGACCGAATCACCGTATTANAAGTTCTCCTTTTTAAAATTTGAAATTTAACCTTAACATAATTTTTAAGAATTCAATATTAATTTTTTTTGACATAATAGGTCTATGAATAATCAACTTTGGAAGATTAAAAAAGAAGAATTAAATAAAACTAATTTTTTTTTATATTCTAATTTTATTAAACAAAATTTTAAAATTGATACAGGTAATGATTTTAATAAAATTTGGAAATGGTCTGTCGATAATACGGAAATTTTTTGGAAATCAATTTGGGATTTCACAAAAGTCAAAGGTGTTTTAGGAAAGAATTTGCTTCAAAAATCGAATATTTTTTATAATAATAAATTTTTTCCTGACACTAAACTTAGTTATGCAGAAAACTTACTTAAAAAAAATAACACAACACCCGCTATTATATTTAAAAGTGAAAACGGCTATAGAACTGCACTTTCTTGGAAAGATCTAAATTTAAATGTTGCAAAAATTTCAGATTGGATGCGAGCTAATGGACTACAAAAGGGAGATAGAGTAGCAGCCTATCTCCCAAATATACCAGAAACAGTAACAGCTTATCTCGGAACATCTGCTGTAGGAGCAATATGGTCTTCGTGCTCACCTGACTTTGGAACAGCTGGAGTTATAGACAGATTTTCTCAAATAAATCCAAAAATATTATTTATTGGTGACAAGTATTTTTATAACGGAAAAACAATCAATATTATCGAAAGATTAAAAGAAATAATGAGTAAAATACCTTCAATTGTTAAAGTTGTAATTGTGTCCTATCCAGGCACAGAAATTGAAAAAAAAGATAATCTTAAAGTANATATATATCGTTGGCATGAAATAATGGCTTTAAAAAAGGAAAATAATATTCANTATGAAATGTCGTATTTTAATGATCCTCTCGCAATTCTTTACTCAAGTGGCACAACGGGAAAACCAAAGTGTATTTGTCATGGAACTGGAGGGATTTTGCTTCAACATAATAAGGAATTGCAAATACATTGTGATGTGAAAGAAAATGATCGTGTGTTTTATTTTACCACATGTGGATGGATGATGTGGAATTGGTTAGTTGGTTCGCTTTCATCAGGAGCAACAATTTTATTATTTGATGGTTTTCCTTTATACAAAAAAGACGATTTATTATTTGAATTTGCCAGTGAAGAACAAATTACTCTTTTTGGTATTAGTGCTAAATATATTGATACTCTTAGCAATAATAAGGTAGTTCCAAAAAATAATCATGATATGTCAAAATTAAAAACTGTTTGTTCAACAGGTTCTCCTTTATCTATTGATGGATTTAGATATATTTATAAAAATATTAAAGAAGATGTTCATTTAGCGTCTATTTCAGGAGGAACTGATATTGTATCCTGTTTTGTTTTGGGCAACCCATTGCAGCCGGTGTATGCAGGAGAAATTCAAAACAGAGGACTGGGTATGGATGTGGATGTATTTGACGAAAAAGGGTTTTCAATAAAAAATACAAAAGGAGAGTTAGTTTGTAAAAAGCCTTTTCCTTCTATGCCAGTTAAATTTTGGAATGATAATGAAGATAAAAAGTACAGATCTTCATATTTTGAAAAGTATAAAAACGTTTGGCATCATGGTGATTTTGCTAAAGTAACTGACAATGGAGGATTTATTATATACGGCAGATCTGATACTACACTTAACCCTGGTGGCGTAAGATTGGGTACTGCTGAAATATATAGTGTGGTTGAAAAATTTGAGGAAATTCAAGAATCAATCGTAATAGGACAATCATGGAACAACGATATTAGAATAATATTATTTATTATTCTTAATCAAGGTTATAAATTGAATGACAAAATAAAAGACAAAATTAAAAAAGCAATAAGATCTAATACTTCTCCCAGGCATGTACCTTCAAAAATAATATCCATTTTGGATATCCCTAAGACAAAAAATGGAAAACTTGTAGAGTTAGCTGTTAAACAAACTGTTGAAGGTGAACCAATAAAAAATTTGGAAGCTTTAGCTAATCCAGATAGTTTAAAACAATTTAAAAATATTAAAGAATTAAATGAATAAAATTATTAAAGAACAAATCAATCAATTGAAGCCTTCTGCCACTTTAGCAATTAATGAAGAATCCAATAAATTAAAAAAAAGTGGAAAAAAAGTTTATAAATTTGGTTTCGGTCAATCTCCATTTCCCGTGCCAGAATCTATCGTTTCAGCATTAAAAAATAATGCAAATAAAAATACTTATTTGCCTATGCAAGGCCTTGAAGAACTAAGATCGGCAATAGCAAATCAACTAAACCAAAGTAATAATAATGATTTTGTGGCCGAAGATATAATCGTTGGCCCAGGAACGAAAGAACTAATGCTTTTAACTCAAATTGCTTTTGCAGGTGAAATACTACTCCCCGCTCCTAGTTGGGTTTCATATCAACCTCAAGCAGTTATTGCTAAAAATAAAGTTCACTGGATTCAAACTTCAAGTAGTTCCAATTGGTTTCCAACTGCTGAACAATTGGAAAACAAAATTAAAAGTATTAAAAATCAAAATCTGATGTTTTTTATGAACTCTCCAAATAACCCTTCTGGCATGGTTTGCAAAAATTTACAAGAAATTACAGAAGTTGCAAAAAAATATAAACTAATCATACTTTCTGATGAGATATATTCTCGGCTTACTTTTGATAGCCAATATAAATCTATTTCTAATTTCTATCCCGAGGGTACTATTGTTAGTACAGGTCTAAGTAAATGGTGTGGAGCAGGTGGATGGAGATTAGGATTTTTCGCAATACCCAAACAACTGGAAGAGTTAAAAAATAGTCTAAAGATATTATGTAGTGAATCTTTCACTTCTGTTAGCGCACCAATCCAATACGCTGCAGTTGAAGCGTACAAAGGAGATCATTCAGCCTATTTAAACGCTGTAAGAAAAATATTATCTTTTACCGGCAACTATGTTTATGAAAANTTAAAATCAAATGTCATAAATNTTNCAAAGCCAGAGGGAGGATTTTATTTATTTCCAGAATTTACAAATGCAAAATTTTCTTCATCGNNAGAAATGTGCAAGGATATTTTAAATAAAACANGTGTTGCTTTACTTCCAGGTAGTGATTTTGGAGTCGATAGCAAAAAAATGCTNGCNAGACTAAGTTATACTGATTTTGATGGGAGCNGTNTCTTGTCTAATACCATAGGTAGTAAAAAACTAGATNATGCAACTATAAAAAAATATGCACCAAATATAGTTGAAGGTGTAGCAAAACTTAAAGATTGGTCAAAATCACTTTAGATTNATNTTAAAATTGGTATCCTTCAAACATTAATTTTAATTTTAACAACTNAAAAGGGAAAGCAAATGAAAAAATTTATTTCCACTATTGCAGGAGCACTGATGATGTTTGCTTTATCTGCGCCATTGGCGACAGTAGCAAAATCAGAAGCAGTGTTCTTTTCAATAGGAACAGGNGGACCNACNGGAGTTTANTTCCAAGTNGGTAACGCAATTTGTAAAATGGTAGCGAAAATTCAGTCTGCAGAACANGGTAGAAAAAAAGGTACNGATAAAGCTTATCGTTGTTCAGCNCCATCAACAGGAGGATCAACTTACAATATCGGTCAGATAATGGAAGGTGAACTNCAATTNGGTGTTGCACAGTCNGACTGGCAATATCATGCTTACAATGGTACTAAGCCAGACAAAGTTAAACCTTTTGATGGTTTGAGANCAGTATTTTCTGCTCATCCAGAGCCATTCCATATTATTGCTCGTAAGGGTTCTAAAATAAAAGATTGGAATTCTTTAAAAGGCAAAAAGGTAAATATTGGTAACCCAGGTTCTGGTCAAAGAGGAACATTTGAAGTTCTTATGGAGTCTCACGGTGTAGACACAAGTTTCTTTGGTGGAACATCTGAACTTACTTCATCAGAACAATCCGGAGCCCTTTGCGATAAAAAAATTGATGCATTTGGATATACTGTAGGCGTGCCTAATTCAGGAGTAGCACAATCTACAGACGGATGTGGAGCATATATAATTGATTTACAGACAGATGAGGTAAAAAAATTAGTAGCTGATAATGCATTTTATGCATGGGCAACAATTCCAAAAGGAACTTATAAAACAACTAAAAAAGATGTAACGACTTTTGGTGTAATGGCTTCATTCGTAACAAGCGCCGATGTACCAGATGAACTAGTTTATGCAGTTGTTAGAGCTGTTTTTGAA
>JAESSC010000048.1 GCA_016764285.1 Pelagibacteraceae bacterium | reverse complement strand
AAAAACATAGAAAATAATAATGTTATTGGAATGCCAACTGAAACCGTTTATGGCCTAGCAGGAAACGCTTACTCCAATAAATCAGTTACAAAAATTTTCAAATTAAAGAAAAGACCAATTTTTAATCCTCTNATAATTCACTTTAAAAANTTAAAGGATTTAAAAAATGACGCNATCTTNAATAATACTTTTACAAAGCTTTATAAGGCTTTTTGCCCAGGACCAATTACTTTTATATTAAAAAGAAAGANCAAATCAAAGATTTCTAAAATAGCTACTGCAAGAAAAAAAACTGTTGCTGTTAGAATTCCTAAACATAAAGTTGCAAGAAATTTGCTTAAAATTTTAAATACACCACTTGCAGCTCCAAGTGCAAATATNGCGTCTAAACTTAGCCCAACTNGTGCAAAAGATGTTGTNGATGAATTTGGAAATAAAATTAAATTCATACTGGATGGNGGTCAATGTAAAATTGGACTTGAATCGACAATAATAGATTTAACTGTAAAACCCACTATTTTAAGACCAGGAAGTATATCTGCTGAAAAAATTCAGAAAATATTAAAAAAAAAAATTACTATTAATAATAAGCCAAAAAAAATCAAAGGGCCCGGACAATTAAAATTACATTACTCCCCCGGAATACCAATTATAATGAACAGGAAATATCCTGAAAAAAATCAGGCATTTATTAGTTTTGGAAAAAAATTTAAACACGGAAAAAATAATTTTAATCTGAGTAAAAATGGCAGTTTAAAAGAAGCGGCAAATAATTTATATAAAATCATGAGAAAAATAAAAAAAAGAAATTTTAAATCAATAGCTGTCACTCAAATACCTAATATTGAACTAGGTCGCGCAATCAACGATAGNCTGATAAAAGCGTCAAATAAATGAATAAAGAAACAATTATAGTTGATGGTTTAACTAAGCAATTTAAAAACATATTAGCTGTCAATAATATAAGTTTTAAAATTGGTAAAGGTAAAATTATTGGTCTCCTCGGACCGAATGGATGTGGTAAGTCAACTACCATAGGTATGATGCTTGGTTTGATAAAACCTAGTTCAGGAACAGTTATTATCAATGGTCAAAATATTGAACAGAACCGAACAGACTTGCTGGAAAAAATGAATTTTATTTCTCCATATGTTGAATTGCCAAAAAAACTAACAGTTGAAGAAAACCTTAAGGTTTATGGAAGATTATATGGAGTAAAAAATTTAAAAGATAAAATTTCTGATTTAATGGAAAAATTAAATTTATTAGACTTTAAATCAAGGAAAACTGGCGAACTCTCTTCAGGTCAAAAAAACAGAGTTTCCCTGGCTAAGGCTTTAATCAACGATCCTGAAATACTTTTTCTAGATGAACCAACAGCTAGTCTTGACCCTGATGTCGGTGATTATATTAGAGGTTTTATTGAAGACTATGCATCTAATAAAGGTGCAACTATTTTACTAGCCTCACATAACATGAACGAAGTGGAAAGACTTTGCTATGAAGTCTTGATGATGAAAAATGGCGAAATAATCGATAAAGGAAAATGTGATGATTTAATCAATAAACATGGAAGAAAAAATTTAGAAGAAGTATTTTTAAAATTAGTGAGAGAATAATATGAAATTTCATAGAATATATGCCTTATCCTTGCGTCATTTATATTTAATCAAAAGTTCTCTACCAAGAATTTTAGATTTAATTTATTGGCCCACAATCCAAATAGTTCTTTGGGGTTTTATTTCAATGTTTTTCACATTGCATAGTGATTATTATAATCATACTGCAGGCATCATTTTAACTGCAGCTATTCTTTATGATTTTTTATTCCGTACAAGCATAAGTTTTAACATGTTATTCCTTGAAGAAATCTGGAGCAGAAATTTTACCAATTTGTTTGTTTCTCCTTTAAAAATTAGCGAGATTATAACAGCGCTCACAGTTACTGCTTTATTAAGAACTTTAATTGGAGTGATTCCAGCTATATTGCTTGCCACCCCTTTTTTTGGCGTTTCCATATTCAACTTAGGTCCANCATTAATATTACTTTTTTTGAGCTTATATCTCTTTGGAATAACGCTAGGTCTACTGGTTGCAGCTGGACTATTAAGATACGGTCCTGCTTTTGAAAACATAGCTTGGTCATCACTTTTTTTGCTTGCTCCACTGGGATGTATTTATTATCCACTATCAATTCTACCTGATTGGCTACAAACAATAGCTTTGGCTCTACCTCTAGTTTATATATTTGAAGAAGTGCGATCTATTTTATTAAATAATATCGTAAATTACGCTAATATTATATCTGCACTAAAATTAAATTTAGTTTATTTTACTTCAGCTGTGTTTGTATTTTATTTAGCCTTTCATGGAGCAAGAAAAAAAGGAACTCTTATTAATATTGGAGAATAGTTTTTAATGAAGTTATATGACTGCTGCATGTACTTTGATGAAGATCTTATCTTAGATTTACGTTTAAATACTTTAAACGACTATGTCGATGAGTTTGTGATTGCAGAAGCTACCAGAGATCATGCCGGAAATGAAAAAAAATTAAATTTTGATTATAAGAATTTTTCTAAATTTAAAAATAAAATTAAATATTTAATAGTTGATGATATTCCAATAAATGTAAAATCAAAAAAAAAGAACTGGACACCAAATCATTGGAGAGATCAACATCAAAGAAATTCACTAATAAGAGGATTTCAAAATTATAATGACAATGATTTAATAATGATATCTGATATTGACGAAATTCCTGATCCAAACAAATTATCGGAATTTAAAATTGAAAATAAATATGCTTGTTTTATGCAAAAAAACTTTCAATCAAAACTAAACTTACTAAACATTACCGATAAATATTGGATGGGAACAAAAATTTGTCAAAAAAAATATCTAAAATCTCCTCAATGGCTAAGAAACATCAAAACTAAAAAGAGACCTTTTTGGAAATTTTATAAACCTAAAGAACCTCAGTTGATCTTTGACGGGGGCTGGCATTTTAGTTTTTTAAAAAAACCAAAAGATATTTCAATAAAAATTAGTGTTTATTCTCATCAAGAGTTCTACAAAGATGAATTTGTTGACGAAGAAAAAATAGCTAAAAGAATCAAAAATGGCCAAGATTTATTTGACCGTAATATCAAATATGAAAAAATTGAAATAGATGAGAGTTTTCCTAAGTATGTTTTTAATAACAAAGCGATGTTTAAGGAGTGGATAATTTAAAATTATTCCAATTAATTTTTAACGGCTTTTCATCACATATAGTATTTATCATACTCAACATCAAAGGTAGCGTTTCTATACTAAAATCAATTTTTACTTTAGAGCCAATTTCGACAGCAAGATCTGCTCCCTCTACAGTGTCATTGGGCATTTTTGTTTTTTTTGCTTCTTTAAAAGTCATACCTTTT
>JAESSC010000101.1 GCA_016764285.1 Pelagibacteraceae bacterium | reverse complement strand
AACTTATAAATTTATATCATTCAGGAAAATTGACTATTGTTGAAAAGAAAGTTATTGAGCTAATAAAAAAAAATCCAAAAAATTTTGTTTTATATAATCTTTTTGGTGCCGTTTTAAGTAATCAAAAAAATTTCGGTAAAGCTGTTATTAATTATAAAAAATCATTAGAAATTAATCCTGATTATGCTGAAGGACATAATAATTTAGGTAGTGCTTTATATAAACTTGGAAAATTTAATGAAGCAATCGATAGTTACCAGCGAGCAATAAAAATAAAGCCTAATTTTACAGAAGCTTACAATAATCTTGGCCTGGCATTTGAGGATCTTGGAAAATTTAATGAAGCAATCGATAGTTACCAGCGAGCAATTAAAATTAATCCAGAGTATGCAGAAGCTTACAATAATCTTGGTAATGTTTATGATATAAATAATAAAGTTGATGAAGCAATTTTAAATTACAAAAAAGCAATAAAGATTAATGCTAACTTTGTTGACGCATACAGTAATTTGGGCCATCTTTTAAAAGAAATCGGTAAAGCTGATGAAGCGCGAAACTGTGAAAACAAACTTTTAAGTCTTAAACCTAATGATATTGGATATAGAATTAACATCACACTATCAATTATCCCAGTTGTTAGCTCTGTTGAAGAAATAAATTTTTACCGAAATNANTACCAAAAAGGTTTGGAATTNTTAAAAAAANATCAATATNTAACAGAAAAACCCGGCGATACGATAACGACAAATTTTTTTCATTTAGNATATCACGCTAGAGAAAATTTNGAGNTAATGAAAAATACATCAGATTTNTTTAGACAAATAATACCTAATATNAATTATGTTTCTAAAAATATCNATAAACAAAAAAAACAAAAAAAAATTAAGGTAGGATTTATCTCAGAATTTTTAACCAAGCATACGGTTGGTAAANTATTTGGAGGTTTAATAAAAAATATAGACAGAAAAAAATTTGATATAATAATATTCCATACATATAGAACTAAAAAAAGTTTAATAAAAAATGAAATTGATAGTCACTCAAATAANGTAATAAATTTAAGTAATAGAATCAAAGAACAACATAANCAAGTCGAAAAAGAAAATTTAGATATTATTTTNTATCCAGAAATAGGTATGTCTTCCATAACTTATTTTTTAGCCTTTGCTCGACTTGCTCCTGTACAAATTGTAAGTTGGGGACATCCTGAAACAACTGGTATAAATACAATTGATTATTTTTTATCATCAACTCTTTTAGAGCCNAACAACGNAAAGAGNAAATATTCTGAAAGATTAATTTGTTTAAGCCAATTCCCATTGTATTACGAGCCCCCTNAAAATTTAGGTCCATTGAAAAATCGAAAAGACCTTAAACTTCCCGAAAATATTCGACTTTATGGATGTCCTCAATCATTATTTAAANTTCATCCTGATTTTGATTTAATCTTAGCAGAAATATTATTTCAAGATCCTGAGAGTTGTATTGTTTTAATTGGAGGAGAAGGTAAAGAAAAATATTGGTCAGAAATTTTAAAAAAAAGATGGTCAAAAAGTTTCTCTATTCTTAACAAAAAAGTTTTATTTACAAATACATTNTCTTTGTTAGAATTTATTTCTTTGTGTAAATGTGTAAACGTACTATTAGATCCTTTGCACTTTGGAGGAGGAAATTCCTTTCTAGAANCAATGTTGGTTGGAACTCCATCAATAACAATGCCNGGTACACACTTAAAAACAAANATNACTGCTGCAGCCTATAAACAAATGAAAATTTTAAGTCCTCCTATTGTTCAAAGTTCAAAAGAATATATTAATTTAGCGGTTCAATTAGCTCAGGATAGTAAAAAAAATCTCTCTTTAAGAGAAGAGTTGAAAACTGCAGCAAATAAATATTTGTATAATAATTTAAAAGCTTTAAAAGAATTTGAACAATTTCTAGAAGAAGCCCACATAACAGCACAATTGGGAAACAAACTTAAAGATGGCCACAAAATTAGGTTTTGAAATATAATTTTTTTTCTTTATTTTGATTATTATATCAGGCGGGTTTATTCATTGAANTGAAAAAATCAGTATTATTTTTCGTACTATTTAACTTAGAAAGAATAAATTCAATTGCTTCCATTGTTCCCATTGAACTTAATATTTTTCTCAAAACATTCATTTTAAGTAAGTCATCGGTNTTAAACAACAATTCTTCTCTTCTTGTTCCTGATCTTGTTATATCAATTGCTGGNAAAATTCTTTTATCTGAAATTTTTCGATCTAGTATTAATTCACTATTTCCTGTNCCTTTAAATTCCTCAAAAATTACTTCATCCATTCTACTTCCAGTATCAATCAAAGCTGTTGAAATAATCGTAAGGGAACCACCTTGTTCTATATTTCTTGCTGCACCAAAAAATCTTTTAGGTCTCTGAAGTGCATTTGCATCAACACCTCCTGTTAAAACTTTTCCTGAGCTTGGTACTACAGCATTATATGCTCTNCCGAGACGTGTAATAGAGTCTAAAAGAATAACGACATCTTTTTTATGCTCTGTTAATCTTTTTGCTTTTTCAATAACCATTTCTGCAACAGCAACATGTCTTGATGCTGGTTCATCAAAAGTAGAACTTATTACTTCACCTTTAACTGACCTTTGCATATCTGTCACTTCTTCAGGGCGTTCATCTATTAGTAAAACCATGAGGTAGCACTCAGGATGATTTGCTGCAATTGAATGAGCTATATTTTGTANTATGATCGTCTTACCAGCNTTTGGCGGTGAAATNATTAACGATCTNTGACCTTTCCCGATTGGACTNATTAAATCTATTAANCTTGCTGTTTGNTCTNNNTTTTTTTCANTTTTAGTNTTCTCNACTTCCATTANTAATTGTTTNTCTGGNTAAAGAGGNGTNAGNTTATCAAATGCAATTTTATTTCTAGCTTTTTCGGGATTATCAAAATTTATCTTATCTACTTTTAGTAGTGCAAAATATCGTTCGGTGTTCTGTGGAGCTCTAATTTCTCCTTCGACAGAATCTCCTGTTCTTAGTCCAAATCTTCTTATTTGACTTGGGCTAACATAAATATCATCTGGGCCAGGTAAATAGTTTGATTCGATTGCTCTTAAAAAACCGAAACCATCTTGTAAAACGTCCAAAACACCACTTCCGGTGATTTGTTCATTTTTTTGTGCAAGTTTTTTAAGAATTGAGAATAAAATTTCTTGTTTACGTAAAGTGCTTGGATTCTCTATTTCTAGCTTTTCAGCTTGTAAAATGAGTTCAGCAGGCGATTTCTTTTTTAGTTCTAGTAAGTTCATGTATTGATTATTTAATTAAGAGGGTCGTTTATTGAATATAGTATTTTATTAATAAATTTCAAGCATCATAATGGTTTAAAAACTACTATAAGAATAATGAGAATAAGCAAAATAGTAGGTATTTCATTCATTATTCTGTAAAATCTAGATGAATAAGAATTGATATCTTCAGTAAATTTCTTCAAACAATAAAATAAAAAAAAATGATAAATAGTTAAAAGTATAACTAATAGCAATTTTAACTTTAGCCATAAAGTATTAAAGTTTTCAAAACCTATCAAATAAATTAAAAAAAACCCGAAAATCCAAGATAAAATCATTGCAGGATTCATGATATAAATAAAAAGTCTTCTTTCCATTATCTTAAAAGTCGATACCATGTTTTCAGATTTTTTATTTTCGAGAGACCCGCTATGATAAACAAATAGTCTTGGTAAATACAAGAGTCCTGCCATCCAAGAAATTACCGCTATTAAATGAATTGATTTGAATAATAAATATATATTCATTTTAATTTGCACTTACATCTAAACACGGGCATTTAACAAACTTATTTGGACAAATTATAGATGAGATAAAATTGCCCTTTTTTTGTGGTTGTAAAACTAATTCAGCTAGTCCTTTTATAAAATTTTCATCACTACCTAAAGCTGGCACTCTTTTATAAAAACTACAACCATTTTTGTCAGCTAATTTTTTATACTCAATATCTAGTTCAACTAGTGTTTCAGAATGTTCTGAAACAAATGCGACAGGAACAATAATTATACCTTTTTTTTCTTT
>JAESSC010000100.1 GCA_016764285.1 Pelagibacteraceae bacterium | reverse complement strand
ATGAATGGAAAAAAGGTGCATTAGATTGGGACTAGTGTGATCAATTTTAATCAAAAAGAAAGCAAAGTACCTGATGAGTTTAAAAAAATTGCAAAAGATTTTAGTGAAAAAGGATTTATTACAACATCTTCTGAAAATTTAATTAATTGGGCAAGAACCGGATCTCTACACTGGATGACTTTTGGTTTAGCTTGTTGTGCCATAGAAATGATGCAAACAGCAATGCCAAGATATGATTTAGAAAGATTTGGAGCAGCCCCAAGAGCTTCTCCTAGACAGTCCGATGTAATGATAGTGGCAGGAACATTGGTAAATAAAATGGCCATACCACTTAGGAAAGTTTACGATCAAATGCCTGAACCTAGATATGTAATATCCATGGGTAGTTGTGCAAATGGAGGTGGTTACTATCATTATTCTTATTCTGTTGTAAGAGGATGTGATCGCATTGTTCCAGTGGATATTTATGTTCCTGGTTGCCCCCCATCGGCAGAAGCATTGCTTTATGGAATTTTGCAACTGCAAAAAAAAATTAGAAGAGAAGGCAGTTTAGAAAGATAAAAAATGTCAACAACTGTTAACGATTTAGAGAGAACAGTTAATTCAGGCTTAACAACAACTGTAAAGAAGTCACAAATTAATTTTAATCAACTTTTTATTGACGTGGATATTGAAAATTTAATTTCTGTAATTTTATTTTTAAAGACAAATGATAAATGCAGATTTAAACAATTAATTGATATTACAGCTGTAGACTATCCTGAAAAAGAAAAAAGATTTAAAATGGTCTATTTATTACTTAGTCATGAAAATAATTTAAGAATTATAATTAATATTAATATAGATGAAAAAACGACAGTTCCTTCTATCGTAAAAATTTTTCCTTCAGCTAATTGGATGGAAAGAGAAGTTTTTGATATGTATGGCATTTCTTTTAAAGATCATCCTGATTTAAGAAGAATATTGACCGATTATGGATTTAAAGGTTATCCACTTCGAAAAGATTTTCCTTTAACTGGCCATACAGAGGTCAGATACAGCGAAGATAAGAAAAAAGTAATTTATGAACCCGTTAAATTGGATCAGGAATATCGTGAGTTTGATTTCGAAAGTCCCTGGGAAGGAACTAAATATATCAAGCAAGAGGAAGAAAAAAATAAGAATAAGGATAAGTAATGACTAGGAAAACTAAAACTATGAACTTAAATTTTGGACCACAGCATCCAGCTGCACATGGTGTTTTAAGATTGATACTAGAATTAGACGGGGAAGTTGTAGAAAAAGCTGATCCTCATATAGGACTTTTGCATAGAGGAACTGAAAAACTTATTGAGCATAAGACATATATGCAAGCAGTTCCTTATTTTGACCGTCTCGACTATGTAGCACCAATGAATCAAGAACATGCTTTTGCTCTAGCAATAGAAAAACTTTTAAACATAGAGGTGCCTATTAGAGGACAATACATTAGAGTTTTATTTTGCGAAATTGGCCGGATTCTAAGTCACCTCCTAAATATTACCACTCAAGCACTCGATGTTGGAGCATTAACACCATCTCTGTGGGGCTTTGAAGAGAGAGAAACTTTAATGACTTTTTACGAAAGAGTTTCAGGATCCAGATTACACGCAAATTATTTTAGAGCAGGAGGAGTTCATCAAGATTTACCCGGAGGATTGAATGAAGATATATTGAAGTTTTGTCATACCTTCCCCAAAGTTATAGACGATTTAGAAACACTTTTAACGGATAACAGAATTTTTAAACAAAGAAATGTAGATATTGGTGTCGTCACAAAAGAGGAAGCAATAGATCATAGCTTTTCAGGAGTTATGTTAAGAGGATCTGGAGTTGCATGGGATTTAAGAAAATCGCAACCCTATGAATGTTATAGAGATTTTGATTTTAAAATTCCCATCGGAAAAAATGGCGATTGTTATGATCGATATCTTTGCAGAATTGAAGAAATGAGACAAAGTGTGGAAATTATTAAAGATTGCATTGATAAAATGCCTTCTGGACCTGTTAAAAGTGTTGATGGAAAAATTACTCCTCCACCAAAAGAAGATTTAAAAAAGTCTATGGAAGCAGTAATTCATCATTTTAAATTATTTTCTGAGGGGTTTAGGGTACCCGAAGGTGAAATTTATGCTGCTGTGGAAGCGCCCAAAGGCGAATTTGGAGTTTATTTAATTTCGGATGGTAGTCATAAACCTTATAGATGCAAAATAAGAGCTCCAGGATTTTCTCATCTACAAGCTATGGATTATTTAATTAAGGGTCATATGTTAGCCGACGTTCCTGCTGTTATAGGATCATTGGATCTAGTTTTTGGTGAGATAGATCGATGAGTATAAAAAAAATATCTGAGACACAACCGGAGTCTTTTGAATTTTCGAAAGATAATTTACAAGAAACAGAAAATATAATTAAACAATATCCAAAAAATAGAAAAGCTAGTGCTGTTTTAGCTCTTTTATATTTAGTTCAAAAACAACACGATAATTGGATACCATTAGCCGCAATTAAATATGTCGCTAAATTTTTAGAGATTCCTTACATCCAAGTTTATGAAGTTGCTACATTTTATTCAATGTTTAATCTGGCTCCTGTAGGTAAGTATTTTGTTCAAGTCTGTACAACAACTCCTTGTATGATTAGAGGAACTAATAAGGTACTTGATGTTTGTAAGAAACATATTGCAAAGAATCAAAATGAATTATCCAAAAATAAACTTTGTTCTTGGACAGAAGTAGAATGTTTAGGTTCATGTGTAAGTGCTCCAATGATGCAAATTAACCAAGATTATTTTGAAGATTTGGATGAGCAAAAAACTGAAGAAATCATTCAAATGTTGTTAAATGATAAGTTTCCAAAACCCGGTTCATATAGGAATAGAAAAAATACGGCTCCAGAAAAAGGAAGAACTACTTTGTTGGAGGTCAAAAATGCTTAGTGATGAAGATAGAATATTTAAAAATTTATATAATGATTTTGGCTGGGATGTTGAATCTGCAGTGGCTAGAGGAGATTGGTCACAAACAAAAGAACTTATTTCTAAAGGAAAGGATTGGATTGTAAAAGAAGTTAAAGAATCAGAATTACGCGGAAGAGGAGGAGCGGGTTTTCCAACGGGATTAAAATTTTCCTTTGCTCCAAAGCAAGTTGGATCGAGACCACACTATCTAGTTATTAATGCAGATGAATCTGANCCAGGAACTTGTAAAGATAGAGATATATTAAGATTTGAGCCTCAAAAACTAATTGAAGGTTGNTTGCTTGCTGGTTATGCGATCGGCGCGNNCACCTGTTATATTTATATAAGAGGAGAGTACTTTAGGGAGGGTCAGAGATTACANGAAGCTATAAACCAAGCTTATGAAAAAAATTTTTTAGGTAAAAATGCANGTGNNTCNGGGTGGGATTTNGATATTTATCTTCATTATGGGGCGGGATCTTATATTTGTGGNGAGGAAACNGCATTATTAGAAAGTTTNGAAGGAAAGAAAGGTCTACCAAGACTTAANCCTCCATTTCCTGCGCTTGTTGGTCTTTACGGNTGTCCNACAATTNTAAATAATGTTGAAACAATAGCAGTTGTACCAACCATTCTTAGAAGAGGAGCAAAATGGTTTGCATCTCTAGGTAAACCCAAAAACACTGGAACTAAAATTTTTTGTATTTCTGGTAATGTTAATAATCCGTGCAATGTGGAGGAAGAGATGGGCATACTTCTCAAAGATTTAATAGAAAAACATGCTGGTGGAGTGATTGGAGGATGGAACAACCTTCAAGCGGTGATACCGGGAGGATCTTCAATGCCGTTATTGCCAAAAAATATTTGTGAAACAATTACAATGGATTTTGATTCTCTTATCAAAGCTAAGAGTGGTCTAGGGACAGCGGGGGTGGTTGTTATTAACAAAGACCAAGACATTATTAATTGCATGGCAAGAATAGCAAAGTTTTATAAACATGAAAGTTGTGGTCAATGTACTCCTTGTAGAGAAGGATGTGGTTGGATGTGGAGAGTGCTTGAAAGAATGGCAAAAAGGGACGCTACTTATAAAGAAATTGACCTTTTATATGATGTCACAAAACAGATAGAAGGGCATACCATTTGTGCTTTCGGAGAAGGTGCTGCTTGGCCAGTACAAGGGTTGCTTCGTCATTTTAGAAAAGAAATTGAAAAAAGATGTCATGGAGAACCAATTGTGAAAAAAAGCCCAAATATTCCTTATCTAATAGATCAACACCTTTTGGAGAAAGATAGTGCCTAAAATTATAGTCAACAATAAAGAAGTTGAATTTGAAGAAGGTATGACCGTTCTCCAGGCGTGCGAATTAGCAGGAGCAGAAATACCACGTTTTTGTTACCACGAGAGACTTTCTATAGCAGGCAATTGTAGAATGTGTTTGGTTGAAATGGAAGAATCTCCAAAACCGATAGCATCTTGTGCTGAACCAGCCGTTGAGGGAATGAATATTAAAACAAACACACCTTTCGTAGATAAAGCTAGAAAAGGCGTAATGGAATTTTTATTAGCAAATCATCCCTTAGATTGTCCAGTATGTGATCAAGGAGGTGAATGTGATTTACAAGATCAATCTATGTTTTATGGTTTTGATCGCTCAAGGTACTCAGAAANCAAAAGACAAGTNAAAGAAAAATATATGGGCCCTCTTATTAAAACTATAATGACAAGGTGTATTCACTGTACAAGATGTATAAGATTTGCAACCGAAGTTGCNGGNATTNCCGANCTTGGAGCGATTGGNAGAGGAGAAGATATGGAAATTACAACTTATTTAGAAAGAGCCATGGAGTCGGAAATGTCTGCTAATGTCATAGATTTATGCCCAGTTGGAGCGCTTACATCAAAACCTTATGCTTTTGAGGCACGTCCATGGGATCTTAAAAAGACTGAAACAATAGACGTTATGGACGCTGTTGGTTCTAATATCAGAGTCGATACTTACGGATGGGAAGTTAAAAGAGTTTTNCCGNGNGTTNATGAAGATATTAATGAAGAATGGATATCAGATAAGACGAGATATGCATGCGATGGTCTTTTAAAACAGAGGTTGGACACACCATATATTAGAGAGAATGGAAGGTTACAAAAATCATCTTGGGATCAAGCATTAAAACTTTTAATTAGTAAATTAAAATCATTTGATCCAAACGAAGTGGCCGGATTAGTCGGTGATTTAGCAGATTTGGAAATGATTTATAGTTTTAAATCTTTTTTTGAAAAATGTATAGGTTCTACAAATTTAGAGTGTAGACAAGATAGAATTTATATTAATCCACAAGAAAGAATGAATTATATTTTTAATTCATCAATTAACGGAATAGAAGATGCTGATTTTATTCTNTTAGTAGGAACGAATCCAAGATTAGAAGCTACTATACTAAATGCAAGAATTAGAAAAGCATATATAAAAAATAAATTAAAAATTTACTCAATAGGTGATGCTGGTGATTTAACCTATCCTTATCAAAACATTGGCTCTAACACTTCGATNATTAGAGAAATTGTATCGGGTTCGCATGAAATTTCACATAAAATTAAAAAAGCAAAAAAACCAATGATTATTATAGGAGATTCAGCTCTTTATGGAAAATCCGGTAAGTACGTTTTTGAAACGTTAAAAAATTTTTTATCTTATAATAATTTTATTAAAAAAGATTGGAATGCTTTAAATATTCTTACTCAGCAAGCATCCAGAGTAGGAGCGATTGATTGTGATGTATATTCTATAAATGAAGCAGAAAACTTTTCGTTTTTTAATAAATTAGAGAANGATGACTTCAAACTTATATATTTACTAGGAGCTGACAATATTAATTTTGAGAAAAAAAATAAATTTGTAGTTTATCAAGGAAGTCATGGAGACAGAGGCGCAGAAATTGCTGATATTATTTTACCGGGCGCTGCATATACTGAAAAAAATGGCTTNTTTATAAATTTAGAAGGAAAATTGCAAAGTGCATACAAAGCTTCTTACCCTCCGGGAGATGCACGTGAAGATTGGATTATTTTTAAAGATCTTGCCANCATGATGAAAAAACCACTTGGATATCACAATGTCAAACAATTGAGAGAATCTATTAATAAACATATTCAATCTAAAATTAATAATGGCGTTAAAAAAACTAATGAAGTTGATTTTATTGAGGAAAATATTTCAGTAAAACCAATTGATTATTACTATACAAATTCAATTGCCAGATCATCAAAAGTGATGAGTGAGTGTAGACAAATATCAAAAAAATTTTTATTTACAGGAATTGAAAAGGCTAGTTAATGATTTATATAAACATATTTTTTAGTGAAATTTATAAAATAATTTTTTTACTCCTACCAGTTTTAGTATCAATANCTTTAATAGTATGGCTCGATAGAAGAGTTTGGGCATTTGTTCAAAAAAGGAAAGGACCGAATGTTGTGGGACCATTTGGAATTTTGCAAACTTTNGCCGACGCCTTGAAATTTATGTTCAAAGAAATAATTATCCCAGCGAGCGCTAACAAAGTTATATTTGTTTTGGCTCCAATAATTACTCTTACTTTAGCTTTAATAGCGTGGGCAGTTATTCCATTTAGTAATGAGATGGTTTTAGCTAATATTAATGTTGGAATATTATACTTATTTGCGGTTTCATCNCTAAGTGTTTACGGAGTTATAATGGGTGGATGGGCATCTAATTCAAAATATCCTTTTTTAGGTGCTATTAGATCAGCAGCTCAAATGGTGTCTTATGAAGTATCAATTGGNATAATNATCGTCAATGTATTGCTTTGCGTAGGTTCACTTAATTTAAATAAAATAGTATTGGCNCAGGAAAANGTGTGGTTTATTTTTCCACTTTTTCCAATGTTTNTTGTTTTNTTTATATCAGCTTTAGCNGAAACAAACCGGCCACCATTTGATTTACCAGAAGCTGAGTCTGAACTAGTGGCAGGCTATCAAACTGAATATTCGGGAATGATGTATGCAATGTTTTGGTTAGGGGAGTACGCAAATATTTTACTTTTGTGTGCTTTAGGTTCAATTCTTTTTTTAGGAGGATGGTTAAGTCCGATTGATATTTATCCACTTAATTTATTGCCCGGAGCTTTCTGGATGATATTTAAAATTTTAGGACTTTTTATTTTATTTTCTCTAGTTAAAGCTATAGTACCAAGATATCGTTTTGATCAATTGATGAGATTGGGTTGGAAAATTTTTCTTCCACTTTCATTAATTTGGGTTGTTTTAACAGCAAGCTTTTTATTTTTTTTAGACATGTTGCCCGTTGCAGGATAATTAAATAATGAAAATTAGCAGAATAATTAAAACAGTATTTATGGCAGATTTCGTTGCTGGATTGCTAATTGCAATAAAAACAATCTTTAAATCATCCAAAACTATAAACTACCCCTTTGAAAAAGGAAAAATAAGCCCGCGGTTTAGAGGGGAACATGCTTTAAGAAGATATCCAAATGGAGAAGAGAGATGTATAGCATGTAAATTGTGCGAAGCTGTTTGTCCTGCCCAAGCTATAACAATAGAATCAGAAATTAAAAATGACGGAAGCAGAAAAACAACAAGATACGACATAGATATGCTTAAATGTATTTATTGTGGTTTATGTGAGGAGTCTTGTCCAGTAGATGCGATTGTTCAAGGTCCAAATTTTGAATTTGGAACGGAAACTAGAGAAGAACTTTATTACAACAAACAAAAACTTTTAGAAAATGGAGATAAATGGGAGACCGTTTTAGCTGAAAATATAAAAGCAGATTCACCTTTTAGATAAATGTTTGCGCATTCCTTATTTTTTTATTTTTTT
>JAESSC010000099.1 GCA_016764285.1 Pelagibacteraceae bacterium | reverse complement strand
AACGGGCTGTTATATTCCTGGTGGTAGATACGCCCATATATCTTCAGCAATTATGGCTATTACCCCAGCAAAAGTTGCTGGAGTTAGAACTGTTATTACTGCTAGTCCTCCAAAAGATAAAAATGGAGCTAACCCAGGAATAATTTATGCCGCAAATCTTTGTGGAGCTGATGTAATTTTAAATTTAGGTGGTATTGCAGCGATAGCATCATTAGCTTATGGATGCTTTGGAAATCCTGCTGTGGATTTTTTAGTAGGTGCAGGCAACCAGTATGTTGCAGAAGCTAAACGAATATTATTTGGAAAAGTAGGAATAGATCTTTTTGCAGGTCCAACAGAAATTGCTATTATTGCAGATAAATCTGCAGATAAAGAAATTGTTGCTACAGATATTGTGGGACAAGCTGAACACGGTTACAATTCTCCTGGTTGGGTTTTTACCACAGACAAATCAGTTGCAGATTATGTAATGAAAAGAATCCCTGAATTAATATCAGAGTTGCCAGAGGGACCAAGATCTAGTGCTGAACCAGCATGGAAAGATTATGGTGAGGTAATACTTTGTGATTCCAATGAAGAAATGGCTAAAATTAGTGATCAGTATGCCGCGGAACATTTGGAAGTACATGCTGAAAATTTAGACTGGTGGTTAAAGAAATTAAGAAATTATGGATCTCTATTTTTAGGAGAAGAAACAACAGTAGCTTATGGAGATAAATGTTCTGGTCCAAATCATATTCTACCAACTAAAGGCGCAGGAAGATATACAGGAGGACTTTATGTTGGAAAATTTATTAAATGTCTAACTTTCCAAAGAATGAGTAAGGATGCAAACAAAATAGTAGGAGCCACAGCAGCAAGACTTGCTAGAGCTGAAGGTATGGAAGCACACGCTAGAACAGGAGACATAAGACTAAAAAAATATGGTCATAGCAGTTAAGTATGCAAGCCTTAGTTTACACAGACACACAAACATTAATTTATAGAGAAGAAAAAAATCCAGAACTAGTAAACGGCGAAAGCATAATAAAAGTTTCTGCTTCGGGCATTTGGGATCAATACCAATTACAATCGTAGCAGCAATGTTGTCTTTTTCATCATGAATTATCAAATCTGTTTGAGATATTTTCTTACTGGAAATAGCCTTAAAATTGATATAATTAAAGTAGGTTTTTTAACTTTTGGCGAAAAAACCACAAAATTGTTAAATTTAAATTTTATTAGAAATTCAATATGACAAAAATGACAACGGAAGAATCTTTTGTAAAAGTTCTTCAAATGCATGGCATCGAACATTCATTCGGAATAATTGGTTCAGCCTTTATGCCAATTTCAGATCTTTTTCCAAAAGCAGGCATTACTTTTTGGGATGTTGCTCATGAGTCAAATGGGGGATTAATCGCAGATGGCTATACGCGTGCAACTGGAAAAATTGCAATGTGTATTGCACAAAACGGACCCGGCGTTACTGGTCTCGTTACTCCGATCAAAACAGCCTATTGGAATCATACTCCTATGCTTTTGGTGACCCCTCAAGCAGCCAATAAAACAATAGGCCAAGGTGGTTTTCAAGAAGTTGAACAAATGAATCTTTTTAAAGACATGGTTTGTTATCAAGAAGAAGTTCGTGATCCATCTCGTATGGCAGAAGTTCTAAATCGTGTTATTGAAAAAGCAATTCGAGGTTCTGCTCCAGCTCAAATTAATGTTCCAAGAGATTATTGGACACAGGTAATTGATATTGAGTTACCTCCAATTGTTCACTTGGAGCGGCAAGCGGGTGGAGCAAGCTCTGTTACAGAAGCAGCAAAATTGTTATCAAATGCAAAATTTCCAGTGATACTATCAGGAGCTGGTGTTGTTATAGGTAATGCGATTGAAGACTGTAAAAAATTAGCTGAGCACTTGGATGCTCCCGTATGTTCCGGCTATCAACATAATGATAGTTTTCCAGGAAGTCATCCACTTGCAGTAGGTCCTTTAGGTTACAATGGTTCAAAAGCCGCAATGCAATTAATTTCTAAAGCTGACGTTGTTTTAGCTTTGGGTACACGATTAAATCCTTTTTCAACCCTACCTGGGTATGGAATTGATTACTGGCCTAAAAAAGCAAGCATTATACAAGTTGATATGAATTCAGATCGAATTGGTTTAACAAAAAATGTTACAATTGGAATTTGTGGCGATGCTAAATTAGTAGCACAGCAATTATTAACAAAACTTTCTAAAACAGCTGGAGATGCAGATAGAGAAAAACGCAAAGCGCTCATTCATCAAACAAAATCTGCATGGTTGCAGACTCTGACGAGTTTAGATCATGAAGAAGATGATCCAGGCACAACATGGAATAAAGATGCTCGTGCAAGAGATAAAGATAGAATGTCTCCGCGCATGGCATGGCGAGCAATTCAAGCTGGTCTTCCATCAAACGCAATCATTTCAAGTGATATTGGAAATAATTGTGCCATTGGAAATGCTTATCCAACTTTTGAAGAAGGAAGTAAATATTTAGCTCCCGGACTTTTTGGTCCATGTGGATATGGTTTTCCAGCAATTCTTGGAGCAAAAATTGGTTGCCCAAATGTGCCGGTGGTGGGTTTTGCAGGTGATGGAGCTTTTGGAATTAGTATGAGTGAAATGAGTTCTTGTAATCGCAAAGAATGGCCGTCAATTACAATGATTATATTTAGAAATTATCAGTGGGGTGCTGAGAAAAGAAATTCCATTCTTTGGTTTGATGATAATTTTGTGGGTACTGAATTAGATCCCAAATTAAGTTTTGCAAAAGTAGCCGAAGGATGTGGTTTAAAAGGTGTTCAAGTTAAAACACAAGAAGGACTAACTAGTGCTTTGAAAGAATCTTGTGAAGCTCAAAAAAAAGGGATAACAACCTTTATCGAAGTAATTTTAAATCAAGAGCTTGGTGAGCCATTTAGACGTGATGCAATGAAGAAACCGGTAAAGATAGCTGGTATCAATACAAAAGATATGCGTCCGCAACAGTCATAAATTTTCGCCCCATAACTAAATCTAAAGTAAGGTTAAGAAAAACTCACAATAAATACACTGACTGACTCTCACGTAACTTTTTGCTAGGATAAAATGAAGTGAAAAGAGATAACAAAGGAAGTATTAAATGAGCAAAATTAAAGTAGGATTTGTTGGTTTAGGGCTAATGGGCATGCCCATGGCAAAAAATATTTTAAAAAATAAATATTCTTTAATTGTTTGGAATAGATCAACAAAAAATTTTAAAAAAATTAAAAAGTTGGGAGCAGAAATATGTCAAAATTTAATTAATCTACCTAATAAATGTCAAGTTATTATAATGATGTTGGCAAATGATAATGCTTGTTTAGAAATTTCTGAAGTTCTAAATAAAAACTTAAAAAAAGATCAAATATTAATTGATATGAGCTCCACAAAGAAAAAAACAGCTGTTGAAATAGAAAAAAAAGTGAGAGCCAATAAAGGATATTTTTTAGATGCCCCTGTTTCTGGTGGAACAGCAGGAGCAAAAACTGGAGAATTGGCAATTATGGTGGGGGGTGAAAAAAAAATATTTAAAAAAATAAAAAATTTATTTGAAAGTATGGGAACAGCTACTTATGTTGGAAAAACGGGGTCTGGACAAGTTGCTAAGTTAGCAAACCAAGCCATTGTTGGAATTACAATTGGCGCTGTGTCAGAAGCATTAATTCTTGCTGAAGCTGCAGGAGCAAATCCTAAAGCGGTTAGAGAAGCGATAAAAACAGGATTTGCTGGTAGTCCGATTTTGGAAAATCATGGAAAAAGAATTTTAGAAAATAACTTTGTACCAGGAGGTAGATGTTCTACGCAATTAAAGGATATGAATAATATTGTTGAAACAGCAAAAACTTATAATGTGCATTTACCACTGTCTAATAAAATAAAAAAATTATATGAACTAATGGTTAAAGAGGGAAAATCTAATTTAGATCATAGTGCATTGTATTTATTGATAAAGAGACTTAAAAATTAATATGGTTAAAAGAAAATAAAGCATGAAAAAATTCAAAGCTTTTATTAGTATTATTGCTCTTTTTATTAGATTATTTTAGGATATGGAAATAAAAATATGAAAATAACGCCGGAGCAACGTAATAGTTTCGATAAAGATGGATATCTTTTTTTTCCAAGCCTCTTTTCACCAGAAGAAATTCAAAATCTTTTAGCGGTTGTTCCCGAACTTTATCAAAGACGTGAGGAATACAATGTTCGTGAAAAGGGAAGTGATGCTGTGCGTACGAATTTTGCAGCTCATTTATACAGCAAGCCTTTTGCAAAACTAGCTCGTCACCCGCGTATGATAAAACCTGTTGAAGATTTACTTGGTGAACATTTGTATATGCATCAATTTAAAATTAATGGCAAAATGGCTTTTGAGGGAGATGTGTGGCAGTGGCATCAAGATTATGGAACATGGGTTAATGACGATTTAATGCCAAAAGAACGTGCGATGAATATTGCTATTTTTCTTGATGAAGTCACAGAATTTAATGGGCCACTGTTGTTTATTCCTGGTAGTCACAAAAAAGGGGTAACCGAGTCAAAACATGATCTCACAACAACCAGTTATCCACTTTGGACACTTGATAATAATCTTATCTCACAGTTAGTTAGCCGTGCTGGTGGTAAAAATGGTGGGATCGTTAGTCCAAAAGGACCAGCCGGATCGATGATTTTATTTCATAGTTGTTTAGTTCATGCTTCTAGTAGCAATCTATCTCCTTTTAACCGGGTGAGTGTTTATCTCAGTCTTTGCGCTGTGAGCAATCATATTCGTAGATTTAAGCGCAAAGAATATATTGCTCATCGTGATTTTNCCCCCATTAAATGCTTACCTGATGATTGCCTTATTAAAGATTATGATGTGGATTTGCCTTGGGAAAATGGAGTTCCAGCTAGCGCTTTCCANACTTCACTAGCAGAATTATTAAATTANTCGAATAAATTGGTTTACTCTAAATTATGTATCTCCATTCAAAATTAGAAGATTATAAAGGAAATATTAATATTGCTTTTATTGGTTGTGGGAAATTTATTTCAATGTTTTTGTCTCAATACAATCAACTTAAAAAGATTAAAATTGATACAATTGTTGATTTAGATATTGAAAGGGCAAAATCTAATTGCATAAAGAGTGGTCTCACAAAAGAGACTGTAGAGAAAATAAATTTTGTAAATTCCTTAGACACTATATTGAATAGAAACATAGAGATTTTTATTGAAGCTACTGGAAATCCAATCGTAGGTACCCAACATGCTTATAAAGTGATTCAATCCAAAAAAAATATCATCATGGTTAATGTTGAGGCCGATGTTTTATGCGGGAAGTATTTATCAGATNTAGCAAAGGAAAATAATNTTATTTATTCGATGGCTTATGGAGATCANCCATCTTTAATTTTAGAGCAAATTGAATGGGCTAGATTAAATGGTTTTTTTGTAACATGTGCCGGCAAAGGAACAAAATACCATCCAAGTTTCGAGTATTCGACACCAGAAAATGTATGGGACAATTATGGAATGACATCTGAAGAAGCAAAAAATGCTGGCATGAATCCAAAAATGTTTAACTCATTTGTTACAGGAGACAAAAGCTCGATTGAGATGGCAGCCGTTGCTAATGCATCAGGTTTAAAATGTCCTAAAAATGGCCTAACCTATCCACCAGTTGGTGTCTATGACATTGCAAACAAATTAATCCCAAAAGAAAACGGTGGACTTATTGATCATGAAGGACAAGTGGAAGTAATTTCAAGTATTGGCAGAAATAAGATTCAAATCGAAAATGATTTAAGATGGGGAGTTTATATCGTTATTAAAGCCCAAAATAATTATGTAAAAGACTGCTTTAAAGAATATGGAATGGTTACAGACAATTCAGGCGAGTATTCTGCAATCTGGAGACCTTATCATTATGTTGGTTTAGAACTTGCACAATCGATCTATTCAATTGCNTTAGATAAAAAATCAACAGGTCATACTAAATTTTTTAATGCNGATGTAGTGTCAATTGCTAAAAAAGATCTATCATCAGGAGAAATACTTGATGGTGAAGGAGGCTTTACGTCAAGAGGTAGATTAGTTACTTCCAGGAACAGTGTTGATAGTAATTTTTTACCACTTGGTTTATCAGATGGTGCAANAATAAAAAAATCAATCAAAAAAGATGAATTTATTAAAATTGATGATGTTGAAATTNATTGGAATCAAGAAGTTTTAAAAGCAAGAGAATATCAAATCAAAATTTTAAATTAACAAACCACCCGAAACAAGAGGTGAGATAAAGGTATGAACTTAAACCAAAATCAAATAAATAAAATCGCCAAGGACCTCCAACCTAAAATTAAAGGTATAATTTTATTTGATGAGTTTTCTAGAGGTCGGTACAGCACTGACGCATCCATTTATCAAATAACACCAATAGGAGTAGTTCTACCAAAAGATAATTACGATGTTGTGAATTTAATAGAATATTCTCAAAAACATGATTTACCACTTCTCGCCAGAGGAGGGGGAAGTTCACAATGCGGACAAACCGTTGGCAAATGTATNATTGTAGATTATTCNAAATATCAAAATCAGATTATCAAACTAAATGTTGAAGAAAAAACNGTTTGGGTTCAGCCGGGTNTAGTNCTNGATCAATTGAACGATTATTTAAAAAAGTACAATCTTTGGTATCCGATTGATGTATCAACAAGTAGNAGAGCTACTATAGGAGGAATGACCGGCAANAACAGTTGCGGTGCAAGATCATTATATTATGGAAATATGGTTCATAATGTTCTTGCGNTTGAAGCAATTTTAGATGATGGATCGATTCANACTTTCGACAAAATAAATGAAAACTACTTAGCAAAANCAAGTAATAAAAATCGTTATTATCAAATTATAGAAAAGTTATTAATTCTTTATAAANAANATCAAAAAGAAATTNATTTAAGTTTTCCTAAATTACTTAGAAGAGTTGGAGGATACAATATAGATTTAGTTAATCCAAAAGGATTTAACGCATCCAATATATTAGTAGGCTCTGAAGGAACTTTATCATTATTCAATAAAATAAAATTAAAATTATGGGATCTACCAAAGCAAAAAATATTAGGTGTTTGTTTTTTCGAAAATTTTAGACAATCAATGGAGGCAACTAAAGAAATTGTAAAACTTGCTCCAACCTGTGTTGAGCTAATGGATCGTAATTTAGTTGGTCTTGCAAAACAAATACCAATTTATGCTGAAGGAATAACAAAATATATCAAAGGAAATCCTGAAGCGGTTTTAATGGTTGAGTTTATTGATCGCGATTTAAATGTAGCCAAAAGTAAAATCAATGATTTAGAATCAATTGTTAAAACTCAAAATAAAAATAACAATTTTTCATTCCATGAAAATTTAGCAGATCAAAAAGAAATTTTTGAAATTAGAAAGGCTGGATTAAATATATTAATGTCAATGAAAGGAGATCGAAAACCCATAGCTTTTATTGAAGATTGTGCAGTAACACTTGAACAACTGCCAGATTATACATCAAGACTTAAAGAAATTTTCAAAAAGTATGGAACCGAGGGAATGTTTTATGCTCATGCTTCGGTAGGAACACTTCATGTTAGACCAGTTTTAAATATGAAAACAGAACACGAAATTAAAAACATGAGAAAAATTGCGGAAGAAACTTTTGATATGGTTAAAAAATACAAAGGTTCCCACTCTGGTGAACATGGAGATGGAATTTTAAGATCTGAATTTCATGAAAAAATGTTTGGAGAAAAAATTGTTCAAGTTTTTGAAAATATAAAAGATACTTTTGATCAAAAGAGTTTATTGAATCCTCATAAAATTGTTAAGCCCTACAAATTTGATGACAGACAATTACTTCGTTATAAACCTAATTACAAAACTATGAATATTGATACTCGATTTGACTGGTCAAATTGGGGAAATTTTTCCGATGCAATTGAAATGTGCAACAATAATGGA
>JAESSC010000047.1 GCA_016764285.1 Pelagibacteraceae bacterium | reverse complement strand
TCACAGAAGAGTCCAGACATTGAGTCTTCTAACGGACAAATTATTCACCGCTCCGCAACAACCTTCAGTCGTCGCTTCGTTCCATTAAGGAGTCTCTATATGACGTTAAAGGTCTAACTTTAATGTGTTTGATCTTCAAAAATACTTAATGGTACCATACGGAAGAAAGAAGAAAAAATATTATAAAAAATATGAATGTGTTTATAATTTTATCAATACTTATAATTGTTATTGGAGTTATCATAATAGTGGTTACTCCATCAGTATTATTTAAATTTAATTGGAATGAAAAAACGGATCTAGAAAAGATCCTAATGATCGTATTTTACAGTGTTTTGCTTTATATAATAAATATCATTTATTGGTTTATCAAATGAAAATTAACCCGGTAAGAGCCATGATAATTGCTTCCTTGATTATAATATGTCTATATATTCTTGGATTATATCTACCAATAATATTTTCTTCTTAAATTATAAAAAAAATTATGGAGCCCAAGCTTCTTTATATTATTTACTTAATTGCCGTATTAATTTTGGTAGCACCGGCATTTCTGGCAAGCAACACAAACACGAAAGTATTGTTTAAAAATATCGCTCTTTGGGGGATCATAGTATTAGTTATTATTTTCTTTATCAAATATTTTGGACTGCACCATTTTATTTAAATGAGTTACATAACTCTTTTTGTCATTTCTTTTTTAGCAGCTACTATTTTACCCTTATCATCAGAAATTACGCTTGCAGGACTTATGGCCGCTCAATCTTATAACAATTTCATATTACTGCTTGTAGCAAGCTTGGGTAACATACTTGGTTCATCTTTTAATTGGGTTTTGGGAATTTATTCTAGAAAATTTGATTCAAAAAAATGGTTTCCGTTTAATCAAAATCAAATGAAGCGATCTTCCAAATGGTTTCTTAAGTATGGTAAATGGTCTTTGTTGTTTGCTTGGTTGCCTATAGTAGGTGATCCGTTAACTTTTGTTGCGGGTACCATGCGAATTCGCTTCTTAAATTTTTTAATCCTGGTTGCTATAGGGAAAGTGGGTCGTTATCTTGTAGTTATGGCAGCGACAGATTGGTCTTTAAAGCTATTTTAAAAAAGCTCATCGCACTTTGATGCTTTAGCTAAGAAATAACCACGTCTGCTCCATTGAAAGTTTGCACCAAATGATTAACAATAATCTTAAATAAAGTTAATGTTTAAAATTTTAATACTGGCTTATCTTATAGGGCAAGATCCTGTGGACACGCAAAAAACTTTTATATTAGACAATAATTTTAAAACTATGGAAGAATGTAAACAAGAATTACTTTTGAATACGAGATTTAATAATACGTATGATGTATTATATAATTTCATTGTTTCAAATGATTTTAGGTATGACTGGCTGACGGCAGGATGTAAAAATGATGATACGGGAGAAGAATTTATTATTGAACCTTCTTATCCAAAAGGTAAACCAGACGAACTTAAGGGTATTATTTTAGATAAAAAAATTTAATTTATATGTCTAACAAAGCAAAATTAAAAATAGGCTAAATAATTTCCCGCGAAGGTAATTTGTGTTTTTTGAGTGTGTAGAACTTGTTCAACCAGCTGAATCAATCAACAACCGCAACCCTATCTAAAATTCAGGAGGGGCATTCTGTTGTCTGGTGCTAATTAATTTACCGAACAAGTCATATCTTGTCCACAACACAATGGTGATTTAATTTTTCCATGGTTATTTGGACATTTAGATATTTGAACTTTTGAACCATCATCTAATTTTAAAGTATCATTAACCAAGTGTGCATTACATTTTGCACAAGTTGCATTTACTGACATTCCGCATTTTGAACATTCATATGTTGCCATTTAATCTCCTTTAAAAAGTTTAGGGGCGTTCCGTTATTTGTTCCTTATTCTTTGATACAAGAGAATATAACACTTTTCAAAAAACTTCATTGAATTTTCATTAAATTCTTCATTGAGAATATCAGGGAGTTTTCACGTGCTTTGCGCTAGTCTGGGGTGCTGGACAACAGAACGCCCTCTAAATTCAATTTTTCATTTAAATTTATAAATTTATTTTTTATAAAAAGTATAAACAGTTTTAAAAATAGTTTTACTTCCATAATCAATCCTAATAGTTTTATTTGTTTAATGATTAAAAAATATTTNACTATATCTATAATAAAAGAAGCACGTATTGATGAAAATCGATCTCCCTTNACCCCCGATCAAATACAAGCTTTAACNGATAAATTTCCCAATTTGCATGTTNTTGTTCAACCCTCCAAAAAAAGGTGNTTTAAGGATGAGGATTACGCAAAAGCAGGCGCAAAAATAAAGGAAGATATAAGTCATTCCGATATNATTTTTGGNGTGAAAGAAGTTGAGATATCAANGCTTATTGAAAATAAATGTTATCTCTTTTTTTCACATACAACTAAAGTTCGAAATTATATCAACCAAGNCACACAAGACAAAGCTATTATTTATAAGAAAGANCTTTTAAGAGAGATTTTAAAAAAAAATATTACTTTGATTGATTATGAAAATATAAGAGAAGTATCCGGAAAAGGATATCGTTATCTTGGTTTTGGAAGGTTTGCAGGTATTGTTGGTTGTTACAATACACTTAATCTTTATCTAAAATTACAGAAAGAAAAATCACTTCCAAGAGCTTTTGAAATTAATAACTATGAAAAAATTAAAGAATTACTCAGTAAACAAAATTTTAATAAGCTCAAAATATTACAAACCGGAAGGGGAAATGTTGCCAAAGGTTCTATGGAAGTTTTAAAACATGCGAATATTAAACAGGTTTCAATAAATGATTATTTAAACAAAAAATATAATGAAGCAGTTTTTTGTAATATTTCGACTAGAGAATATGTTGAACGGAATGATGGCAAAGATTATTCAGTTCAAGATTTTACTTCAAACCCTCATGAATATAAGTCAAAAGTAAAAAAATACCTGTTTGATGCAGATATGCTTATAACTGGTCATTATTGGGAACCAAAATTTCCAAAACTATTTTATCCAAATCAAATTAATGAATTTAAGAACCTAAAAATCATAGGTGATATTACCTGCGATATTAATGGAGCTGTACCAACCACCATAAGATCTACAACGATTGCAACACCCTATTATTCAATTGATATCAATTCAATGAAAGAAATTGATTTGGGTAGCAAAGGCATTGCAGTTATGGCCGTTGACAATTTACCTTCAGAGCTACCCAATGAATCTAGCGAAGAATTTGGTGATAGTGTTATATCTGATGTTTTGCCTTATTTGATTAGCAAAGACGATGGTCGCATCAGTAGAGCTACAACTGCTTCCCGAGGAAAATTTAGTCCTACTTATAGTTACTTATGGGATTTTATTAAATAGATTTATTTTTCAAATATATTCGATTTGTAGTAAAATTAATTTTAAAAAAGGAGGGTAAATAGAAATGGCAAAATTTTATGCAATGGGTAATTACACTGCTAAAGCTTTCGAAGGATTTATCAAAGATCCAAATACAGATAGATCAAAAGCTGCTCAAGCAGCTGGTGATGCTGTAGGAGCTAAAATGATCTCATATGATGCATTAAGAGGATCATTCGATTTTATAGTTGTATTCGAAGGAAACTTTGAGCAAATGGCAGGAATTAAATTAGCTACGGAAGCCAGTGGAGCACTTAGAAATATTAATATTTGTGAAGCTATTAAAATGAGTGGTCCTGCTCAACAAGCTGCAAAAGCAGCGGCTTCTTATAAAGTTCCTGGAAAATAATTTTATCTTTGGTTGAGAAGCATTACTTTACGATGCTTCTCGCCACTGTATTTAGAAAGTGGTCTGATTAACTTATTGGCTGCATGTTGTTCCATTATGTGTGCAGACCATCCTGTTATTCTTGAAATAACAAATATTGGTGTAAAAAAATCAGTATCAAATCCCATCAAGTGATAGATTGGTCCAGTAGTATAATCCACATTTGGATGAATATTTTTTTTTTCTAACATTACATCTTCAATGATTTGACTCATCTTAGGTAAGTTTTTTTCTTTAAGTAGTTCTGCAACCATCAAATAATATTTTTTCATGGTAGGAACCCTAGAATCTCCTTTGCTATAAACTCTATGACCAAATCCCATAATGATTTTTTTCTTTTCCAAAGCATCTAAAATCCATTTTGCTGCATTTTCTGGCTTTTTAATTTTTTTAAACATATGCATAACTTCCTCATTAGCACCACCATGGAGAGGGCCTTTCAAACTAGCAATAGCTCCTGTAATTGCTCCGTGAATGTCAGATAAGCTGCTTGTTATAGTTCTTGCGGTAAAAGTTGACACGTTAAAACTATGTTCAGCGTATAAGATAAGAGAAACATCAAACGCTTTTACGATTTCCTTTTTAGGAACTTTGCCAAAGCACATATAAAAAAAGTTTTCAGAGAAAGATAATTTCTTCTTAGGTGGAATTACATTTTTGCCTTTCCTAGATCTAAAGAAAGCGGCGATAGCTGTAGGTGTTTTAGCAAATATTCTTATTGCTTTTCTCATGTTAGCTGCAGGAGAATTACTGTTTGTTTCTTTGTCTTCAAGTCCCATAACACTGACAACTGTTCTCGCAACATCCATAGGATGTGATCTTTTTGGCATGTGCTTGACAATCTCTCTTAGATTGATTGTAATATTTCTATTTTCTTCTAACTGTTTTTTAAATTTGTTAAGTTGGGTTTTGTTTGGCAATTCTTTATTAAGCACAAGATAAGCAACCTCTTCAAAACTACATTTTTCGCAAAGATCTTGAACGGCATAACCTCTGTAGGTTAAAGAATTTATATCAGGCGCTACTTGAGAAACTGTAGTTTCATCAACAACAATTCCTAATAGTCCTTTTTTTATATCTTCGCTCATAAATTATTCATGTCCATCA
>JAESSC010000046.1 GCA_016764285.1 Pelagibacteraceae bacterium | reverse complement strand
GATTTTTTTTCCTCTTTAATTATTTTTTTTTCCTCTAAGCGAACTTGTTTGGCCAGCTCCTTCTCCTCTTTAATTCTTCTTTTTTTATCTAGACGAACTTGTTTGGCCAGCTCCTTCTCCTCTTTAATTCTTCTTTTTTTATCTAGACGAACTTGTTTGGCCAATTCTTTCTCATTTTTAATTTCCTTTTTTTGTTCTAAACCAGCTTGTTTTTTTATTATTTCTAATTCTGATTTACTTTTTTTATTCTGTTTACTTAAATCTCTTATTTCAATAATCATTGTTTTTTTAAAATATGCCTCTTTTTCTTTATTATTAATGCAAGCATGATCACCACACCAATAAACTCTTTTACCGTTTGAACAAGCAAACACTAAAAGTGANAAAATTAATAAAATTAAATATTTCATTGTAAGCCCAAAGTTTCTTTTAATTGGTATGCAACATTCATATTTTGAACTGCCTGACCTGAGGCACCCTTGATTAGATTGTCTAGTACTGAGACAATTATAATCTTGTTTCTTTTTCTGTCTTTACACACAGAAATTTTGCAATAATTTGTATTTATTACATCTCCTGTACCTATGGGAGAGTTAAATTTAGCTATTTTAACAAAAAAATTATTTTTGTGATATTTTTTCAAAAACTTATAGATTTTTTGAGCATTATTTTTTCCATTCGTTTCCAAGTATATAGTAGATAGAATTCCTCTAAACATTGGTATGAGGTGTGGTGTAAAAAAAACATTAATCTTTCTTTTTGATACTTTTGATAATTCTTGATCAATTTCGGCCATATGTCTATGAGATCCTATGCCATATGCNGAAACAGAATTAAATAAGTTTTTGAAAGCAAATTTTTTCTTTATATTTATGCCAGCACCGGAATAACCTGACTTAGAATCTATAATAATATTGTTAATATTTATCATTCTTTTTTGAACCAAAGGTATCAATGGAAGTTGGACAGAAGTAGGATAACAGCCAGGACAAGAAATAATGTTATGCTTGTTAAGTGTATTTCTTGAAAATTCTGTAATGGCATAAATTGATTTTTTTATAAGTTTTTTACAGTTATGATCAATTCCATACCATTTTTTGTATAATTTAGAATTGTTTAGTCTAAAATCTGCCGATAAATCGATTAATTTTATATTGTCTGGAATTCGTTTCGCGATTTTTTGCGCTTCGCCATTCGGAAGTGCTGTAAAAAGAATATTTACTTTGTTCCAATTTATTTTTTTTATTTCTGAAATTTTAGGTAAATTTTTTTTTTTAATTCTTTTATCAAAAACATTAATTGATTTTCCAATAGATTTTCGTGCACACAAATAGACAATTGTAGCTTTTGGATGGTTTGATAATATTTTAATTAATTCTAACCCCACATATCCAGTTGCTCCAGCGATCGCAATATTTAATGAATCTTTCATGTTTTTTGATTATACAAGTTATTATTCTTAAGAGATATTGTAACGAAGATTTATCTTTTAGAAAACTGGAANCTTCTTCTTGCTTTCCGACGGCCGTATTTTTTTCTTTCTACNGCTCNAGAGTCTCTNGTGGTAAGTTTTTCTTTTTTTAAAGCTGGTTTAAGATCTGGTTCAAATTGTANTAAACCCCTTGCTATGCCATGCANTATTGCTCCAGCTTGACCTGATAGACCACCTCCTTTTACAGTGCATCTTACATCAAATTCATTTTCTCTTTTAACTACTGCGAATGGCCTACAAACTGCAGTTTGTAAGTTTTGATTTTTGAAGTAATCTATCATTTTTTTTCCATTGACATTAATACTGCCAGAACCTTTTTTTAACCAAACTCTTGCAATGGATTTTTTTCTTCTTCCAGTTGCATATTTNGCTTCTTTAAANTCTAATTTAATTTNTTTTTTTACAGGTTCAGNATTTAATTGTGATTCCATATTAATTTATTGAAATTTTATTTTTANAATTAATTTTACCAAAATCAATAATTTTAGGATTTTGTACTTCGTGTGGATGTGATTTACCCTTATATATTTTTAACTTTGAAAGCTGTTTTTTTGCTAATGGACCTCCTGGTAACATTCTTTTTACAGCTAACTTTAAAATTTCTTCTGGCTTTTTATTTATTAACAAGGAGGGAGTAGTGGTTTTGAGGCCACCTGGGTAACCTGTATGTCTATAATATTTTTTGTTATTAAACTTTTTGCCCGTAAATTTAATTTTTTCTATATTTGTCACAACTACAAAATCGCCATTATCCATATGAGGTGTATATTGACTNTTATTTTTTCCTCTTAAGACCACAGATATATAAGCAGCTAGCCTACCCACAACTGCGTTTTCAGCATCTATTAAAAGCCAATTATTTTTAACTTCTTTTTTTTTAATAAAACTTGTCATCGTAATTGGCGCATAAGTACTGAGATTAATAATCAAAGTCAAATCTTTTGGAATTAAAAAAGCCTTTACAACTAGATTATTTNTTAGTTTAATAANACGTTGCCGATTTGTATCTGATTGCNGGCACTAAACTGCTAAAATGATAGTTTAATAACCGCTATANCNGGCGGTTTTTTTTTACACGNAAATTCGGCATAGGTATTTGACTATATTGTGTATCTTGAATTATTCTAAGACAATAAAAAAGGAGAATAAAAATGGCCAAAGATATAAANAATCCAGAAACAATAGCGNTACATGGAGGAGAATACAGAAGTGATCCTGCCACTACGGCAGTGGCTGTACCTATATATCGGACTACCTCTTATCAATTTAAGGATACAGATACTGCAGCTAATCTCTTTGCCTTAAAAGAGTTTGGAAACATATATACGCGTATAATGAATCCAACCTGTGATGCATTGGAAAAAAGAGTTGCGGCATTAGAAGGGGGTCTGGCTGCTCTAGCAGTTAGCTCTGGACAGTCTGCTTCAGCATTTTCTTTACTAAATGTTGCTCAAGCAGGTGATAATGTTATCAGTTCAACAGACCTGTACGGTGGAACTGTAAATTTGTTTACTCATACACTCAAAAGACAAGGGATAGAGGTAAGGTATGCNGATCCTNTAGATCCGAANAATTTTGAAAAACTTATTTGATGATAAAACAAGAGCCATNTATGCTGAAACNTTACCNAATCCNTATTTNAGANCNTTTCCNATCAAAGAAGTTTCTGANATTGGAAGAAAATATAACNTACCTNTAATANTGGATAACACTGCNNCNCCNATCATTTGNAANCCATTTGAACATGGAGCTGCCGTANTTGTGCATTCATTAACAAAATATATAGGNGGTCATGGTACGGTAATTGGTGGAATTATAGTTGATGGAGGAAACTTTGATTGGACTGCAGATCCAAAAAGACATCCTTTATTTAATGAACCAGATCCAAGTTATAGTGGAGCTGTGTGGGGTAAAGTTGTTCCAGAATTAACAGGAGCGAATGTAGCTTTTGCTGTAAGGGCAAGAGTTATATTACTTCGTGACCTGGGATCTTGTTTATCCCCAGATAACGCTTTTCAACATATCCAAGGTTTAGAAACTTTACCACTAAGGTTTAGACAACATTGTTCAAATGCAGAAAAAGTTGTTGATTTCCTATCAACACATAAAAGTATAGAAAAAGTGATATATCCAACTCTTTACAAAGGAGAAATAGCAAATAGAGCAAAAAAATATTTCAAAGGAGGAAATGGAGCGCTTGTTGGAATAGAAATAAAAGGTGGTGTTGAAGCGGGTAAAAAATTCATAGAAGCTTTACAAATGTTTTATCACGTGGCTAATATTGGAGATGCAAGAAGTTTAGCTCTTCATCCAGCTACAACAACTCATAGTCAATTAACTGAAAAAGAATTATTGGCTGCTGGAGTAACACCTGGATATATAAGATTATCAGTTGGAATTGAACATCCTGATGATATTATTGCAGACTTAAAGCAAGCTTTAGAAACCTCTGGAAACGTAAAGCTAAAAGCTGTTAGTTAATTCTAGAGTTTTTAAATACTAGAATTAAAGATGTTGTAATTAAAAGTATTGAACCCATTTGATGCATAGATGCTAAAATTATGTGCGCTCCTGATAATACTGTTAAAATTCCTAAAATAATTTGTAAAAAAAGCGAAACAAAAACTAATAAAGTAGTTTTTCTTAAATAAGCAAAATCACTATACTTGTATGTTATTGTTCCAATGATCAAAAACAATAAAAATAGAAAATATGCCATATTTCTATGTATAAATTGAACTAATGATGGTACCTCAAATAAATTCAAAGAAAATAAATCTTTTAAATTAGAATCATTAGGAAAATAACTTTGATTCATTAATGGCCATGATTGATATATTTGGCCAGCGTCCAAGCCTGATACAAAAGCACCTATAGATATTTGAACCAGCACACAAAATATAAAAAAAACCGACANATATAATGGTAACTTTTTATTGGAAATAATTACAAGTTGATTTTTATATTTAAGATAATTCCAAAGCAGTAAAATAAAAATAATAAAAGCTAAAGTCAAATGTAAAGCCAAACGATAATGACTCACGTCAGTTCTTTCAGTTAAGCCACTTTTAACCATATGCCATCCGATAAAACCTTGAAAAAATATAAGAAATAAAATTAGGTAAAAAGAAATTAATGAATTTTTTTTTATTAATTTTTTAAATGTAAAATAAAGTAAAGGTATTAAATAGAACAATCCAANAATACGTCCTAATAATCTATGTGTATATTCCCACCAGTAAATAGTCTTAAATTGTTCTAAAGTCATTGATGAATTTAACAAACTGTATTCAGGTATTTGTTTATAGAACGAAAATGATTTTTCCCATTCATTTAACGATAAGGGTGGTAATATACCAGAGATTAAATCCCATCTAGTAATTGATAATCCTGANTTGGTTAATCTGGTTAATCCTCCTACAACAATCATTAAAGCTACTAGAAAAGTTATTAACAATAACCAATATGAAATATAAATATTTTTATTTTTCNTAGACATNAAATTAATATACATATCTATTTAATAAANTAAAAATTGCTTATTTGTCACCATAATGAATAAAAAAAAACTGAATATAGCTAGGAATAAAGTTGATCAATTAGACCAAAAAATTTTCAANTTAATTAAAAAAAGAACTCAAATTGTTAAATATATGTTGAGTTTAAAAAAATTTAGAAAAGAAATTGTTGATCACAAAAGAAATAATGAAATTTTTAAAAAAATTAAAAATAAATCAATTAAAAATGGCATTGATCCAAAAATAACAAGAAGAATATGGCAAGCTATGATTTGGAGCTATGTTGATTTTCAAAGAAGAAATTTTAAAAAAAAATAATTATTTACTATGAGGTGGTAATTTTTTCTCAATAAACATTTCGTGNTTACGTGTTGCAGGATTATATTTCTTCACTTTTAGCTTTACTTTTGCTTTTTCACCAGATGTAGGTTTTTTAACATAATAAAAAAAAGGACTATTTGGTTTGTTTTCTGGGACAAGACGTACTTTTATAGAAGTTTTTTTAGCCATTTCTAAATTTTTTCAACTCGCTTATAATTTTAGAGATCTTTTTTATTTTGTCTTTAATAATTTTGGTATTTTTCAAATCTGACTTATATATACCAAAATTCATATTATCGTCAAGAGAGTGAATATCTGNATTATTTAATATTTTTTTTACTCCATTAATAGTTAAACCTTTTTCTTTTAACAAAAATTTTATTAGTTTAATAATTTGAAAGTTTTGTTTTGAGTAATACCTTCTCTTGCCGGCTCTAATCAATGGCCTAATTTGTTTAAATTGAGTTTCCCAATATCTAAGAGTGTGTGTTTGTAAATGACCAGTTTTTTTGTCGATAAGACCGAGCATTTTAGTTACTTCACCAATAGTTTTATATGCAACATCAGANTTAANATAACTTTTCATTGANGGTTTAANTTTTCTTTAATTGTATTTGATGGTTTAAATTTAACAACTTTTCTAGCTATAATTTTAGCTTCAACTTTTGTTTTTGGGTTACGGCCTATCCTTTCNTTTTTATCNACAACTTTAAACGTTCCAAAGGATGAGATTTTAATTTNATTAAATTTTATTAATTCTGAAACTAAAGATTCAAAAAAGTCATCAATTATTAATGATGAAATATTTTTAGAAAATCCTAAATTTTGGTGGACATTATTACTGAGATCTTTTCTAGTAAAATTTTTTTTTAGCATTAACCAAAAAATAATATTGCTTTATTCAACCGTCAACAGTAAATAAATGTGATTTTATCTTTTCTAATAGATTGGCTTTTACAATTTTATGACACACATTTATTGAATGAGCNAATCCTATAGCGTCTGTAGATCCATGACTTTTAACAACTGGGCCTTGAAGACCTAATAATATAGCTCCATTATAGTTTCGTGGATCTAATCTTTCTTTAAATTGTTTGAGTGATTTGTATGATAGTAAAATTGATAGTTTGNTTAAGGATTTTCTTAAATTTTTTGTTATAAAATTTGCCGTACCTTCAGCCGTTTTTAAAGCGATATTACCAGTAAAACCATCGGTAACAATAACGTTAACGTTGCCATCCATAATATGATTTCCTTCAATATATCCATGAAATTTAAAATCATTTTTATTCGATTCTTTAAGATGTTGATAAGCTTTCTTAATTGCTTCGNTTCCTTTTATTTCTTCCAATCCNACATTTAATAATGCAATTTTTGGNTCGATCTCNGGATATAAAGCTTTATGTAAAGCTGCNCCCATATANCTAAAATCAATTAAATTTTTATCGNTACACTNAATNTTNGCNCCNAAATCTAACACNACATTCATTCCTATTTTATTTGGCCAAAGACCAGCAAGAGCAGGTTTTTCAACCCCATCAACCATATTCAAAATTAATTTAGATAATAGAAACAATGCACCAGTATTTCCAGCTGACAATGTAATTTGTGATTTATCATTTTTTTGTGATTCAATAGACTGCCACATGCTAGTGCTTTTACTTTTTTTAGCTGCAGTTAAAGGACTTTCTTCATCTTTAATATAATTTTCGCTATGAATAATTTCACAATAATTATTGATTTCGGGTTTTTTATTTATCAAAACGTTTAATTGATCTTTATTACCGTAAAGTTTGAAAAAGTTTTCCTTATTTTCTTTTAAAGATAATTCAATACCATCAATTATTTTTTTTGGTGNATTTTCNCCACCCATTGCGTCAATTGCAATANTTACTTTATTAANCATATAATTTTATTTTTTGGGATCGAAAACTTGTCTACCTTTATAAANGCCAGTTTTTAAATCAACATGATGCGAAAGTCTAAACTCTCCAGACTTTTTATCCTCAATAATATTAACACTTTTAATTCTATGATGAGATCTTCTTTTATCTCTTTTAGATTTCGATGTTTTTCTTTTTGGTACAGCCATCTTCTTAATACCTATTCATAATTAAAATTTAAATCTCCCTTTAATACACTATCAGATCTTAAATCAAAACAAAAAGCTTGATATTTATCAAAATATTCAACTAATCCAATATTATTAGTACTTTTTTTGTCTACATTTCGCGTTAAGTATTTAAGCAAAAACAAATTTTTGTTCTTTAAGTTTTTTTTTTTATAATTTTCACAATTTAACAAAATATTATAAAAAATTTTTACTAAAAACTTCATATTTTTGTTAATCGCCATATCACCATAACCAATTTCTCTCATATTTAATTCAATCTTATTAAAGATGAAATCAAACATTTTTTGGAAAAACTCTTTATAAAATTGACTTTTATCTTTTTGTTTTAATTTGATAAATAAAAAAGAAATATGTAGAAAAATAAGATTAATTCGATTTTGAAAAGTATCAATCAGACCCAGTTTGGTGTAAAATGATTTATTTCGTGATAAAAAGAGAATTTTATTATATAATTTATTTTCCTGAGATTTAATTTGTTTAAACATATGAAAAAAACTATATTTTTTTTACTAGCTAACTTAATTTTTTTTACTGGATGCCAACGTCATGAAGTAATAAAAACTCATGGAATAGCATATCTTGATAAAAGAGAAAAGTTAATAGTTGTAAATAAATCAAATAAAAATGACGCAATTAAGATTTTGGGTCATCCAGCAACTAAAGGAATGACAGACGATAATTTGTGGATTTATATAGAAAGAACAAAAACTCGAGGAAAATTATTAAAATTAGGTAGAAGTTATTTAAAAAAAAATAATGTTTTAATTTTAGAATTTAATAAATATGGTGTTCTTAACAAAAAAGAATTTTATGATAAAGAAAACATGAAAAAAATAAACTTTGCTAAAGCTATTACTGAAAATGATGTAAGGAAAGAAAATTTTATATATAGTTTTTTATCTAGTATTAGACAAAAAATGGAAGTAAAAAAAAAATAATATTAATGAGCTACCACAGCTAAAAGTAATAAAGCAACTATATTAGTAATTTTAATCATAGGATTAACAGCTGGGCCAGCTGTATCTTTATAGGGATCTCCTACCGTGTCTCCCGTAACCGCAGCTTTATGTGCTTCAGAACCTTTTCCACCAAATTTTCCATCTTCTATGTATTTTTTTGCATTATCCCATGCTCCACCACCTACAGTCATTGATATTGCAACAAATAAGCCTGTGATTATAACACCTAATAACATTCCTCCAACAGCGGATAGCGCTGCTTCAATGCCTCCTATCATTAAAATTATAAAGTATAAAATTATGGGTGATAAAACTGGTAATAAAGAAGGAATTATCATTTCTTTAATCGCTGCTTTAGTTAATAAATCCACTAATTTACCGTAATCAGGTTTTCTTTTTCGTTTCATTATTCCAGGAATTTTTTTAAACTGCCTTCTAACTTCAATTACTACCGCTCCAGCTGCTCTTCCAACTGCTTGCATTGACATTGATCCGAATAGGTAAGGCAACATTCCACCAATTAATAATCCAACAACAACGAAAGGATTAGTAAGATCAAAACTTACTGAAATATTTTCCAATGGAGAACCGCTCACATTTGAGAAAAATTTAATATCTTCTGTATAAGCAGCAAACAAAACTAAAGCACCTAGTCCTGCTGAACTAATAGCATATCCTTTAGTAATAGCTTTTGTTGTGTTTCCCACCGCATCCAAAGCGTCTGTAGTTTTTCTAACTTTTTTTGGGAGATTTGCCATTTGTGCTATTCCTCCAGCATTATCAGTAACTGGACCATAAGCATCTAGAGCAACAATCATTCCAGCTAAAGCAAGCATTGTAGTAACAGCTATAGCGATTCCAAATAATCCAGCTATATGATTAGTTAATAAAATACCTGAAACAATTATTAAAGCTGGCAAAGCTGTTGCTTCCAAAGATACAGCTAGTCCTTGGATTACATTTGTTCCATGTCCAGTGATTGATGATTTTGCAATACTTATAACAGGTCTAAATTTTGTTCCAGTATAATATTCTGTTACCCAAATAATAAGTCCTGTAATTACCAAACCAATAACTCCACACAAATAAAGTCCAAAACCACTAAACTCTGCATTTGTAGATGAATAAATACTATCTAATCCAATTATTTTATCTGTAACTGGATACAAAAAGATTAAAGATAAAATAGCAGTAGCTATAAAGCCTTTATATAACGCTCCCATTATATTTTTACTTGAACCCAAACGCACAAAAAAAGTTCCCGCGATTGAAGTAAGTCTACATGTTGCTGCTATTGCGAGTGGATAAATCATCATACTTAAATTACCTAAGAAAAAAATTGAAGACAAAATCATAGTAGCAACTATTGTTACGGCATAAGTTTCAAAGAGGTCTGCAGCCATCCCAGCACAA
>JAESSC010000098.1 GCA_016764285.1 Pelagibacteraceae bacterium | reverse complement strand
TTTATCTGGAATTGAAATTCCTCGTTATGGGGGTGCTTGTCCTAAATGGAATATTTATTCAGCTTTTACTACACCAGGGAAAATTCATGCGGCAGTATCAAAAATGCCTGATGGAGAAAGATATGTTTGTATTGCNAGAACAGTNGAAAAAGGAATTGCAAANCATGGAATGTTTAAAAGTTTGTTNTCNATNGGATTAGGTTGTCAGNTAAAATACGCAAANGATTTTGTTTATACNGACTNCTCTNAATTTAAANGATAAAAANACNGAAGTGCNAATAGGAGTNAATTGNAGAACCTGTGANCGTATGGANTGNCAACANNGNGCNTTTCCTCCNCTNCACAAAAAATTTGATATTGATCTTAATAAAAGAGGAATATCAGTTTACGTTGCTGACTAATCACAAACTGCAATCCATTAGTTTGGTTGTGGCNTTTCATTATTTTATTTTTTTAATTCTGCTTGTAACGCCGCTCTCTTCTTTTTGATTNAATTTATTGCTATTTAATTTTGATAATTCTTCAATTCTGAGACCTTTAGTATTAATAGTGGGTAAATTGTTTTTTTTCATTCCTTGGTGTCTTGCATAAACTGCCTTTTTTTTGTTTACCTGATGAGGTTGAAAATCACTTATATCTTCAATTTTTAATTTATCTCCGATATGAATAAATCCAGCTTTAGAAGCCTCGTTAAATAAATCTAAACCTTTTTTAGTTCTAACAATTACNNNATTAAATCCCTCATCTTCTCCTTTTGGTGATCCACCTCTCCATGTGTCTAAAGTAGCAATGTCTGCACTCTCACCAATGGCATCAGGACATATCTTNCATCTAAANGGAACTCTCCAAGTTGATTCTTCTCCCCAAAAAGAATTGTAATCTCTGTCGTACTCACGTCCATCTTTTGTTTTGATGTACATCTTTCCTGGATTTCCATAGCCTCTATATCTNAAAATAGATAATTCATCTTCTTTTACTTTAAAGCTTTCAATAAAGTCTTCTGATTTTGTAAATTCAGCAAATCCTCCACATACTAAAGTTAATAGATATTTACATAGTTGATTCACCCTCGGATCAGTTTTTGATAATTGTCTGATTGCACTGATATCACAAGGCTTGCCAACAAAAGCAAAGAGTTGATTTAAATCAAGTGCCTCGTGAAATTTTTCTAACGGCGCTGCTGGCCCATATCTTGATCGACTTTCACCACTTAAGAGTTCTTCCTTGTTATAACTAAATTTAGGTAAACTGCGCATTGGTTTTTTTGGATCAGCAGCTGTATGCATAATAAATTTAACTTTTTTAGATTCGAGTAGATAAATAGATAAGCCGTTGAGCAAACCGCCNGTNGAACTTTGAAATCTTATTTTTTTGTCAGTAGACCAAGTATAACACAGAGATAAATAATAACCCCATACAATATCGTGCTCAGCGTTTGATGGGACTTGTTCCTTTGGAAGTCCTTCTACTATGNCTCCAGGACAAACATTTATTATTTTTTTAAAAATTTCTGGAGTAATTTTGCTAATTTCTTTTGGTTCAAGTCTTCCCTTTGGTGTCATTGAAACTTCAATTTTATCTTTTCCAGCAATACTTTGGCAAAGTCCACAGCCAATACAAAGACCATTGTCAACTATATCAGAGAGTTGATTTATTGACTGACTCATCAATAATTATTCTTTATATGATGGATCAGTTTTTTCACATCTACGCTTTAGTGCAGGCCATTCGTTNATTCCGGGAGAAAATGCAGCNTATTGTTTTTCTGATTTTTTCCAAAGACTTTTTGCTCCTCTATNTAATTTAAGACCAGATCCTTGNGCTTGTACGGCAACTTCACACATACGAACAGCATAGTACATATTCATGAAAGCCTCTCCAGCTGTTTCACCTACAGTAAGCAAACCATGATTACGCATAATTAAAACTTTATTATCGCCAAGATTTTTTGCAATTCGATGTCTTTCGTTGACATCGACTGAAAGACCTTCCCAATCATGGTAACCGACCTTACCATACAACATTGATGAATCTTGTACCAAAAAAGGTATTTCATCCTTAAGTGATGTAGCCGCGAGTGCTGCCGGCGGATGAGCATGAAATACAAATTTATTTTTTGGATGGTTCAAGTGAACTGCGCTGTGAATAACAAATCCTGCCGTATTAACATCTTTTGGACCTTCTAATACTTTTCCATTTTCATCTACTTTAATAAGATTTGAAGCTGTAATTTCTTCATACAACAAACCCATTCGGTGCATAAAGAAAGTATGTTCGGTACCAGGAGTTCTTGCTGTTATATGATTCCATACGGTATCGTCCCAACCCATCATATGAGTAAGACGAAACATAGCAGCAAGATCAACTCTAACTTCCCACTCTTCAGCATTAATGTTATTTCTTCTGTTATCAATTCTTGTATTCATATTATTATTTTAATCGGTTAGTCCATCGGCCTCAATATTATTTCTTTTATAATGTATTGGCATGGCCTTGCCATAAACTTGTATTGAATGTTCTGGTTTATTGACTCTGTAGGGATCTTTTACATAACATGGTAAAGCAATATATCTGGACGATTTACCTTCAATTTTTGTTACTCTGTGCATTGAAAACCTTCCTTTAAAAATTTGAAGGTCACCAGGTTTTAAATCTAATGATTTAACTGTACCTCTATCACCTCTTAAAACTTTTGTAACATTTTCAAAGTTTTCATTATCTTTACTTCTTAGGTCAGGTGAATACTCAAATATTCCTCCTTTTTCTGATTTTTGTACTAATATGCTTAAGGTAAATTCGTTTCCGTCAAAGTGCCAAGGAAAATAATGACCAGAGTGCATAATGCTATATGGATTTTTTCCAAGAGGATCTACCCATTTATAAAGAGGATAAACTCCTAAACAATCAGATACAAATTTTAGCATTTCATCAGAATCGTGAAGATGATTTAAATCTGAGTTCTGTTCTAAATCATCGGAATTTATGTAACCACTTTCTCTAACAGTAAAAATTCTTTTCGGATGATCTTTAGGAAGAGTTTCGTCATCTTTTATAAAATAGGGATTATGTTTGTCTTTTGTCCAATAAACTTTGTTTAATTTACGTTCAGCCTCTTGTTTCATTCTATTTATAGACTCTTCTTTAATGAAATTTTTAAGTANGCAACATCCATTATTGTCTAGTAGTTTTTTATTGTAATTTATAATGTCTTTATACTTTTGGTTGCCCGGTTGATTGATCGGGTAAGTATCCAAGTCAACAATATCATTTAATTTCATATTAAATTTTTTCCAAAGAATGATGCGATAGTAATTCTAGTCCATTTTCTTTAATCAAATATTGTTGCTCTAACTTTACTCCCTCCTTACCACCAACTTCACCGATATAAGATTCAACAGTAATAGTCATATCTTTTTCAAATTGACCTTTTTCATCAGTTACTTCTGTAGGNTATTTAACCATTGGCCACTCATCACACAAACCAATTCCATGTACTATGCAGGGATATCGGTTACCATAATATGCTTCTGGNAGGACCCACGATTTTGNAACAAACTCTTTAAAAGATAAGCCAGGTTTAATTAGTTCAGCATTGTGATGTATGTGATTGATTGCCATTTGATAAATTTTTTTTTGTTCAGAATTAAATTTATTTCCTTCAACGAAAGCTCTTGAGATATCAGCACAATATCCATATGGACCAACCATATCCGTATCAAAAGATACTATTTCATTTTGCTGAATTATCCTGTTGCTAGCTTCTTGCATCCANGGATTAGTTCTTGGNCCNGAAGATAATATTCTACCTTCTATCCATTCACCTCCATTTTCAATATTANTTTTGTGTAATAATGCCCATAACTCATCTTCTGTCATTCCAGCTTTTAATTCTTTACGCATCAATCGAACACCTTTTTCACAAACTTCCATCGACGCTTTTATGCATTGTATTTCTTCTTTGGATTTTATTTTTCTTGCTTGTTCAAGAATTTCTTTTCCATCGAGAATTTCCAACCCAATTTTGTTAAGGGCTAAAATACCTGGNCCGTTACTAACATCAATGGCCAGTCGTTTGTTTTTTCCACAATGTAAGTTCATTAAATTTTCAACTTCGCCTGTCCATTTATTAAGCTGATCCTCGACTTGGTCTCCAACTGAAAAATAATCCCAAGTAATTCCAGGTCTTTTTTCATCAATTAGAGTTAAATGTTTGGCTAAGTGTTCACAATTAAAGTACTCATAAAGAATAACCGGACCATTTACTGGAATGAAGCAATACCGCGTTAAATTATGCATGTTATAGATACTCATATTTGTTGTATCTAATGAGTATCTGACATTTACTGGATCAAATAAAATACAAGCGCCAATATCTCTTTTTGCTAATTCTTTTTTAACTCTGTCTAGTCGATACGATCTTAAACGATCAAAATTAATTTCATCCTCGTGAAGTCTTTTTTTAGTAATAAAATTTGAAGTGTCATTAGTATCGGGTAAGATTTTCCGACCGAATTTCATACTTATAATTGTATACCTACGTTTTTAACTTGAAGGTAACTCTTTAATGCTTCTTGTCCTTTCTCACGACTATAGCCTGATTGTTTATATCCACCAAAAGGGGTAGCGATGCTTCCCGTAAACCAACTATTCACATAGATTTGTCCGACTTCTAATTGATTTGAAGCCACGTTCGCTTGATCAAGATCTTTGGTAAAAACTCCTGCGGCTAATCCATAATCTGTATCGTTTGCAATTTTAA
>JAESSC010000097.1 GCA_016764285.1 Pelagibacteraceae bacterium | reverse complement strand
TTCTTATAGGGGCGACATCAGGCAAAACCACTCTAGCTGGAGAAGGGCTGCAGCACCAAGATGGCCATAGTCATTTATTGGCTTCAGCGATTCCGAATTGCATAAGTTATGATCCAACGTTTTCCTATGAGTTAGCAATTATTTTACAAGAAGGATTAAGAAGAATGCATGATAAGCAAGAAAATATTTTCTATTACATAACAGTGATGAATGAAAACTATCAACACCCGGAGATGCCTAAAGATTGCGAAAAAGGTATCCTTAAAGGTATGTATTTATTTAAAGAATTTAACAATAAAGGAAAAACTAAAATTCAATTACTAGGTTGTGGGGCGATTTTAAGAGAGATAATAGCGGCAGCAGAAATTCTAAGCAAAGATTATAACATCGATAGTGATGTTTGGAGCGTTACGAGTTTTAATGAGTTAAGAAATGATGGTATGAAAATTGAAAGAAAAAATCTCCTAAATCCAGGAAAGAAACCGGAAAAATCATATATAGAAAAATGCTTAGGAAATAAAGAGGGTCTGATTGTTGCAGCTTCTGATTATATTAGAACTTATGCTGATCAAATAAGGCCTTACATTTCCAGATCGTTTTATTCTTTTGGAACCGACGGATATGGCAGAAGTGATGGTAGAAAAAACCTGAGAAAATTTTTTGAAGTTGATAAAGAATATATTGTAACTTATGCATTAAGTGCATTGGCTAAAGAACAACTCATTTCTTCAAAATATGCTGAAGAAGCAATGAAAAAGTATAAGATAGATAAAGATAAGCCTATTCCAACGGTATTGTAAAGATGTCTGATAAAAAACAAATCATTAGTGCAAGTCCAAAAGTAAGAAAGTTTGCAAGAGAGCTAGGAGCTAACCTATATCAAATACATGGATCGCAGAGGGAAGGAAGAGTTTCTGAAAACGACGTTAGGTCTTTTATCAAAGAATCGCTTTCGGGAGAAATTGTAAAAAAACGAACTGTAACACCTCAAGAATATGAGCATTCAGAATTTGGCGAAATTGATGTCCAGCCAATTCCTAGAATCAAAAAAATTGCTAGATCACATTTAGAAAAATCTTGGAATGAAATTCCGCACGTTACCCACCATGATGAAGCAGATATTACTGAAATGGATAAATTTAGAAAAACTTTAAGAGACTTGTATACGGGAGAAAAAATTTCAATTACACCATTGACGTTTATTATAAGAGCGGTTGTAAAAGCTTTAAAAGATTATCCAAATTTTAACGCTTCTTTAGATTTAGAAAATGGAAAAGTAATCTATAAAAAATATTTCCATGTAGGAATAGCAGTAGATACTCCACATGGTTTAATGGTTCCCAAAATTAGAGATGCAGATAAAAAAGATATAACGGCATTAGGAAAAGAATTAAAAAAGGTAAGTACACTTTGCAAAGAACTTAAAATTGATAAAAAGGAATTTTTTGGAGGATCAATTACAATTTCAAGCTTAGGAAATATCGGAGGAAGTTTTTTTACTCCAATCATTAATCAACCTGAGGTTGCTATTCTTGGTGTTGGTAGAGCAGAAACTAAACAAGTATTTATGGATGGAAAATATCAAAGTAGAATCATGCTTCCATTGTCGCTGTCTTACGACCACAGAATCATTGATGGAGCTGAAGGCGCTCGTTTTTGTGTACATTTAAGAGAAAGTTTAGGAAAGGATTTTGCTTATAAATTAGCAGTATAGTCCTTCCCCAATGAAAAAAACAATATCGCTTATTTGTTTAGTTGTTTGTACCTTCATTTGGGGGACGACGTTTATTGCTCAAGATACGGGTATGGATAATATAGGCCCGTTTACTTTTAACTCTGTTAGATTTTTTGTGGGCTTTTTAACAGTGACTCCATTTGTTTTATTATTAGAGAGAAAAAAAATTAATGAACAAATAAAAGCTAAACCAAAAAGTTTTTCAAAACTTATAATAATTATTGGAGTATTTTTATTTTTCGGAACTGTATTCCAACAAGTTTCATTGCTTTACACCGATGTAGCCAATTCTGCTTTCTTCACTATTTTTTATGTACCAATGGTTCCAATCATTGTTTATTTCTTATTTTCCAAGAAATTACATTGGTCTATATGGCCTTCTGTATTAGCGTGTATAATTGGAGGCTATCTTTTAAGCGACATTAGTAATGCCAATATTAGATTTGGCGATGGTTTAGTATTAATCGGCGCTTTATTTTGGGCCCTTCACATTATTTATATAGGAAAAATAATAGAACACTTTGATTTACCTTTTTTTATTGCTTTATTACAAAATCTGATTGTTGCCACATTATCCTTTTTATTAGCAATTATATTTGAGGAAATAGATATTTCAAAAATTAAATTGGAAACTTTTGAAATCTTATACGCGGGCATACTATCCGGCGGTGCTGCATTTGCTTTACAAATTTTTGGTCAGAAAAATATTGCACCAGCTCCAGCAGCAATTGTTATGTCACTTGAGGGAGTTTTTGCAGCAATTGCTGCATGGTTAATTTTAAGCCAGATTTTAGGTTTAAATAATATTATTGGTTGTACGCTGATCCTTGGAGGTGTTTTATTGTCTCAGGTCGCACCAATCTATGAAAAAAATTATAAGTAAGCAATAAACAGCAATAGTAATGAAAGTAAAATTCTATAAATTACAAATATATTCAAACTAAATTTTTTAATATAGTTTAGAAAGACTGCGATTGTAAAATATGAAAAAATAAAAGAAAATATAACAGCGATAATTGCTAAAAAGTTAAGTTCAGCGCTACCCACCTTGTAAATATTATAAATCCCTAAAAGACTAGCAGCCGCTAAAGTTGGTATTGATAAGAAAAATGAAATTTTAGCTGAATCAAACCTATTAAATCCCAATAGTCTTCCTGAGGTGATAGTAATTCCGGTTCTGCTAACTCCAGGTATTAAAGCTATAACATGAAACAAACCAATAATAATTGCCGATTTACTATTAAATTCTGTATCAATTTTTTTTGTAATTTTAACCTTATCACTAACATATAAAAGAAGGCCAAATATCAAACTTGTCCATCCAATAATTTCTAAGCTTCTTAAATGATTAATTAATCCTGTTTGATAAAGAATGTAACCGACAGGAATTATTGGAATGGTGCTTATGAGAATTTTGATTAAGAAAGTTTTATTTTGAATGAAATTAAATAAGTCTTTTCTAAAATAAAATATGATTGCTATTAAGGACCCAAGATGTAAGCAGATATCGATTAATAAGTTTTGATTGTTAAATGCATAATATTTTGAAACTAAAACTAAGTGAGCAACAGAACTTACTGGTAAGAACTCAGAAATACCNTGAATAGCCGCTAAAANTAAAATTTCTATGGATGAAAGCATTGATTNCAGGCATTGCATAACAGATATGNAAAAATAAATCATTAATTTATTGGNTTTTTCAANATATAGGTCAGNTTTTATGTCCTAAAAATCCTTTTAGCCTTATTTTTATTGNTATAAAAGATAACGGTTATANGGAAAATATTATGTCGGATAAAATGCTTAAATTTGTAAANGTTGGAATGCAAATGCCAGCTAAAAGAGNCGGTGGTNTAAGAACTAAAGATTTTAAANAAATCTATGATCAATTTATTCACGAGAAAGCTAAAGAACAATCGAGCCGATGTTCACAATGTGGAGTTCCTTTTTGTCAAGTTCATTGTCCTTTGCATAATAATATTCCTGACTGGTTAAAGTTGACCGCNGAAGGGAGGCTTCAAGAAGCTCATGAATTAGTTCATAGCACAAATAATATGCCTGAGATTTGTGGAAGCATTTGTCCGCAAGATCGTTTATGTGAAGGTAATTGCGTTATTGAAANAGCAGGACATGGAACNGTTACAATCGGATCTGTTGAAAAATACATAACAGATACTGCATGGGAAAAAGGGTGGATTAAACCAATTAAAGTTTTGAAAGAAATAGATCAATCCGTTGGTATCATTGGAGCNGGACCAGCGGGATTAGCTTGCGCAGAAGAGCTAAGAAAATCAGGATATAAAATAACTATTTACGATCGATACGACCGACCAGGTGGGCTTTTGATTTACGGAATACCAAACTTTAAACTAGAAAAATTTACTGTTGAAAGGAGAACCAATCTTTTAAAAGAGAGTGGAATAAAGTTTAAACAAGATTTTGAGGTTGGAAAAGATATATCGCTCGATGAATTAAGAAAAAAACATGATACAATACTTATTGCAACTGGCGTTTATAAACCTCGAGAAATCGATTTGCCGGGCTCTGATTTAAAAAATATTTTTCCAGCTATGGAATTTTTAACGGCATCCAATCGAAAAGGTTTGGGAGATAGAGTAAACAATTTTGATAACGGGACACTCAATGCTGAAGGCAAGAACACTATTATAATTGGCGGAGGNGATACCGGGATGGATTGCGTGAGAACTGCAGTAAGACAAAATGCAAAATCAGTAAAGTGTTTGTATAGAAGAGATAGAGAAAATATGCCCGGTTCTGCACGAGAAGTACATAATGCAGAAGAAGAAGGAGTTGAGTTTATATGGTTATCAAATCCAAAAAAATTTATTGGTACATCACAAATTTCATCAGTGTTAGTTGAGAGGATGAAACTTGGTAAGACGGATTCATCTGGAAGAAAAAAACCTGAGCCTATCCCAAATTCTGGATTTGAAATGAAGGCGGATATGGTAATTAATGCTTTGGGTTTTGATCCTGAAGATTTACCAAAATTATTTAACTCCCCAGATCTATCTATTTCTAAATTGGGGACAATAAAGATCAATTTAAAAACTATGGAAACAAATCTCTCCGGTGTTTTTGCCGCTGGAGATATAGTCAGAGGAGCCTCTTTGGTTGTGTGGGCAATTAGAGACGGTAGAGATGCAACTATATCAATTCGAAAATATTTAGAACACAAGCGAAGCAAAAATATAAAAGCAGCATAACTATGAATCTTTATAAAAAAAATTTAAAAAAACTAACTGAAGCAGGTGCATATTACCCAAGTCTTGAACACGATGCTTGTGGAGTTGGTCTTGTGGCTTCAACAGAAGGAAAAAAGTCAAGAAAAATAGTCGAATTTGGCATACAAGCATTAAAAGCTGTTTGGCATCGTGGTGCGGTAGATGCTGATGGAAAAACCGGAGACGGTGCTGGAATTCAAATTGAAATTCCAGCAGATTTTTATAAAGAAAGGATTGCATTTGCAGGTCGCAAACATCACGAAGGAACAATTTGCGTTGGTATGATTTTTCTTCCCCGTAATGATTATAGTTCGCAAGAAAATTGCAAAACTTTGATTGAAACGGAACTTTTAAGTAAAAATTATTATGTTTATAGATGGAGGCAAGTTCCAATTAATACTAGTGTCCTTGGANTTAAAGCTGAAAACAATAGACCTGAGATTACTCAAATAATCTTTAANTCAAACAATAAAAATTTGACGGGAGAAGAACTCGAAAAAGATTTATTTGTTGTGAGGAAAAAAATAGAAAAGCAATCCAATATATTACAACTCAAAAATTTTTATATTTGCTCTTTTAGTTCACGTTCGATTATTTACAAAGGAATGTTTTTGGCAGAGGCATTATCCGANTTTTACCCCGACTTAATGGATAAACGTTTTATTTCCAGATTTGCAATTTTTCATCAAAGGTATTCAACCAATACTTTTCCGAGCTGGGATTTAGCCCAGCCCTTTAGAACATTGGCCCACAATGGTGAAATTAATACTCTGAAAGGAAATATCAATTGGATGAAAATTCATGAACAAGATATGAGCAGTAAACTTTTTGATGATATTGAATCACTAAAACCGGTTATTACACCTGGGAATTCAGACTCAGCAGCCCTAGACAATGTATTCGAATTACTAGTTAGATCAGGAAANTCGGTCCCATTAGTAAAACTTATGCTTATTCCTGATGCTTGGTCGAAAAGAAGAAAAACGGTTCCAAAAGCTCATCAACATCTATTTAATTTTTTGAATAGTACAATTGAACCTTGGGATGGACCTGCGGCTATTGCTGCAACAGACGGAAAATGGATTATTGCAGCTACAGATAGAAATGGACTTCGCCCGTTACGTTATACGATATCCAAAGATAAGCTTTTATTTGCAGGATCTGAAACTGGAATGATACCAATCCCAAACGATAAAGTAATTTTTAAAGGAAGACTCGGACCAGGACAAATTATTGCTGTTAATTTAGATCAAGGGAAAGTTTATGATAGCAAAAGTATTAAAAATCATATCTCAAAAGATTATAAAAAATACAATAAACAAATCATAGACCTTGATAAAAAAATTAGTATTTCAAACGAAAAATTTATTTATTCTGGTGATGAATTGAGACGCAGACAATATTTAGCAGGAATGAATATTGAAGACCTAGAACTAATTTTGCATCCAATGGTGGAGGAAGCAAAAGAAGCTGTGGGATCCATGGGCGATGACACGCCTACTGCAGTACTGTCAGATAGATACCGACCTCTATCACACTTTTTCAGACAAAATTTTAGTCAGGTAACAAACCCACCAATTGATTCACTAAGAGAAAATGAAGTGATGAGTTTGAAAACTCGTTTTGGAAATCTTAGAAATATTCTTGATTTTGAAAATGTACCTATAGACAACATTTATGTATTGGATAGTCCAATTTTGTCTAACTCACAGTTTAAAAAATTTACAGTTTTTTTTAAAAATAACCTCAAAGTTTTAGATTGTACATTTAACGTTCAAAATAATTTAAAAGAAAGATTAGATCAATTAAGTTTTGAGGCTGAGATTGCAGTTCGAGAGGGGTGTAAACATTTAATTTTAAGTGACAAACAACTTTCTGAAAAAAAAGCAGCAGTACCAATGATACTTGCGTTTGGCGCAATAAATTCAAAGTTAGTTAATTTAGGAATAAGAGGTTTTGTTTCGATTAATGTTCAAACAGGAGAAGTGCTAGATACGCATTCTTTTGCTGTTTTATTAGGAGTTGGAGCGACAACTATTAACCCTTATTTGGCCTTTGATTCAATTTATCAAAGATATGAAAAAAAACTATTTGGGAAGTTTAGTTATGAGGAATGTATTCAACGATACATTAAATCCGTAAATAATGGTTTGTTAAAAATTATGTCTAAAATGGGTATTTCAGTTTTAAGCGCCTATAGAGGTGGATGTAATTTTGAAACTGTCGGACTAAGTAGAGCAGTTGTAGCTGAATATTTTCCAGGAATGATATCTCGAATATCGGGTATCGGTATTTTTGGAATTGAAACAAAGGTAAAAGAACTGCACAAAAAAGCTTTTCAAAAAAATGTATCAATTCTTCCAATCGGCGGCATTTACAAATACAGAAAAAACGGTGAAAATCACCAATATCAAGGCCAACTGATTCATATGCTACAACATGCGGTAGCCATTAATTCTTATGAAACTTATAAAAAATATGCTCAAGGAATTTATAATTTACCTTTAATCAATTTAAGAGATCTTTTAATTTTTAAAAGTCCAAGAAAATCAATTAACATTAATGAAGTAGAATTAGAAACCAGCTTAAGAAAAAGATTTGGAAGCGGAAGTATGTCCCATGGAGCTTTATCAGCAGAAGCTCATGAAACTTTAGCAATCGCAATGAATAGAATTGGGGCTGCTTCTTGTAGCGGAGAAGGAGGAGAAGATCCAAAAAGATTTGTTAAAATGAAAAATGGTGACAGTGCTAATTCAAGTGTTAAGCAAATCGCCTCGGCAAGATTCGGAGTAACTATTGAGTATTTAAATAATTGTAACGAAATTGAGATAAAAATTGCTCAGGGTGCTAAACCTGGAGAGGGAGGTCAGTTGCCCGGTTTTAAAGTATCAAAAGAAATTGCAAAATTAAGACTTTCGACCCCGGGAGTTACTTTAATATCACCACCCCCCCACCATGATATTTATTCTATAGAGGATTTAGCTCAGCTTATTTACGATCTTAAACAAACTAATCCCAAGGCAAGAGTGGGTGTTAAGTTGGTAGCATCAACTGGTGTTGGAACGATTGCTGCTGGCGTTGCAAAAGCAAAAGCGGACGTAATTTTAATTTCAGGGCATTCTGGGGGTACGGGCGCTAGTCCACAAACAAGCATAAAGCATGTTGGAATTCCTTGGGAGATGGGACTTACTGAAGCAAACCAAATTTTGACTTTAAATGGACTTAGGCACCAAATAACTTTAAGAACTGATGGTGGCATAAAAACCGGTAGAGACATAGTAATGGCTGCTATGATGGGGGCTGAAGAGTTTGGAATTGGCACCACTTCTCTCGTAGCAATGGGCTGCATTATGGTGCGTCAATGTCATTCTAACACTTGCCCAGTGGGGGTTTGTACTCAAGACGAAAACTTGAGAAAAAAATTTACTGGAACACCTGAGAAAGTCGTTAATTTATTTACCTTTATTGCTCAAGAGGTCAGAGAAATCCTAGCAGAGTTAGGTTTTAAAAAATTGAACGAAATTATTGGAAGAACTGACCTTTTAAGACAAGTAAGCAGAGGCACATCTAATTTAGATGATCTAGATCTCAGTCCATTATTGGTTCAGGCTGATCCAGGAAACAATGACAGGTACTGTGCTACTAATTTAATAAATGAAGTCCCTCCAACACTAGATGAAAAAATTTATAAGGATATAAAAAATTCTATTGGCAAAAATAAAGTGGAATCAAGTTATGAAATTAAAAATGTTCACAGAGCTGTAGGAACGCGACTATCACATTACATTTTTAAAAAATTCGGCAATAAAGGTATTGAAGAAAATATAGTTGAAATTAATTTGTCAGGATCAGCAGGTCAATCACTTGGCGCTTTTGGGATAAAAGGTTTGAAGTTAAATGTTACTGGAGATGCAAACGATTACGTTGGAAAAGGACTTTCGGGGGCAACGATTGTTATTAAACCTCCCGCAGATAGCAATTTGGTTAGTAATGATAATACAATTATTGGTAATACTGTGCTTTATGGCGCTACCTCAGGAAAACTCTTTGCAGCAGGTCAATCAGGAGAAAGATTTGCAGTTAGGAATTCTGGAGCTGAAGCAGTTGTAGAAGGTTGTGATTCTAATGGATGTGAATATATGACCGGAGGTACCGTGGTCATTTTAGGCAAAGCAGGTGATAATTTTGCAGCAGGTATGACTGGTGGTATGGCGTTTGTTTATGACCCAAAACATGAATTTGAAAACTACGTTAATCCTAGTTCTGTTATTTGGCAAGTACCAGAAACTGATTACTGGAAAAGTTGTCTAAATAATTTAGTTAATCAACATTTTGAAGAAACACAATCTCACATCGCCAAAACAATACTTGAGAATTTTAACAACGAGGTGCAGAATTTTAAACAAGTTTGCCCTAAAGAAATGCTAAATAAGCTTGATCAACCTTTATCATTAAAAAATAAAGTCGCAGAAGCTGTTTAGGATAATTTAAGTTTGTAAATGCTCCAGTGTAATACATTTTCATTTAATTGGTAATTTTTCAATAAAAAATTATATATTATTGGTAACATTTCATGTGGTTTGGGACCGATATCAATGGGGTTTATATATTCACCTCCCAATAATATGAAATTCGGTTTTTGATTTTCAACTGATTTAATAAATAAATTTTGATTTTCTTTGCTCCCAATAGTGTGAACAAAATAATATTTATTGCATGAAGGTTTCTTTAATAAATATGGTATTGCCGCTTCATATGTAAAAATCAAAACACATTCATCTTTTATAGTTAAATCATTATATCTTTTAATTAATAAGTTTTGACTTTCTGATAAAAAAAATTCATCACCCAGGTTAACATAGTTCTTAACTCTAGATTCAAAACTGATAATATTTTTAAAATTTAGGTT
>JAESSC010000096.1 GCA_016764285.1 Pelagibacteraceae bacterium | reverse complement strand
TGAAGGTTGAAAATTTTTTGTTCCCCTATCAAGTTTCATATTTTNAATTTGATTNAGTATTTTNGTTATAACAGGGGCAGGGTTNTTTGCTTGATGNGGATAGGCNACGTGACCTTGAGTTCCATAAACTNTTAGATANCCGGTAATACTNCCTCTTCGACCNATCTTCATCATNTGNCCAAGTTTTGTTAAGTTTGTNGGNTCGCCCACTAAACAAAAATTTATTTTTTCTTTTCTTTTTTTTAATTTCTCAACAACTTTTTTTGTTCCATTGATTGCAATCGCTTCTTCATCTCCAGTAATCAACAGACTGATCGATCCTTTAAATTTTGGTTTTATTTTTTTAAACTGGCTTAAAGCGGCTATAAAACAAGCAATCGATCCCTTCATATCGCTTGCGCCGCGTCCTATTAATTTATTATTTTTTACAGTGCCCGAAAATGGATTTACCGACCAAGATTTTAAATCACCTACTGGCACAACATCGGTATGACCCGCAAAACAAAAATTAGGAGATGATGTTCCAAGTTTTGCATATAGATTTTTAATGTTGTTAAAATTCATCATTTGGCATTTAAAACCAAGTGATCTTAAGTTTTTTGTTAGAATATTTATTGCACCAGCATCTCTCGGAGTGACGCTTGGTCTACGAATCAATTCCCTTGCTAACTTTAATTCATTGATAGGCATTGGCTTATTAATCTCTCAATAAATCGTTGATTGATGTTTTGCTTCTTGTTTTTTCGTCTACTTTTTTTACGATGATTACACAATATAAGGATGGACCATCAGGGGTATTTTTACTAGGCATAGATCCGGGCACTACAACCGAATAAGCAGGAACTTTTCCATAAATTGTTTCTCCAGTTGCTCTATCAATAATTCTTGTTGATGCACCTATGTAAACTCCCATAGATAAAACTGAACCTTTTTCAACAATAACACCTTCTGCTACTTCAGCTCTTGCTCCTATAAAACAATTATCTTCTATAATTACTGGGTTTGCTTGAAGAGGTTCTAATACCCCACCTATTCCAGCTCCACCTGATATATGACAGTTTTTTCCAACTTGTGCACAAGATCCTACTGAGGCCCACGTATCAATCATACTTCCTTCATCAACATAAGCTCCAAGATTTACAAATGAAGGCATTAAGACAACATTTTTTGCAATGAATGCACCTTTTCTAACAACTCCATTGGGGACCGATCTAAATCCTGCTTGAATTAATTTTTTTTCATTCCATTTTTGGGTTTTACCTTCAACTTTATCGTACCAAGTAGCATAGGGACCTTTTGAGGTTTTCATTTTATTTACTCTAAAGCTTAGTAAAATTGCTTTTTTAATCCACTGATTAACGGTCCATTCATTGTTTTTCTTTTCAGCAACTCGTATTTCTCCTGAATCTAATAAGTCTATAGTTTTACTAATAGCATTTAGTAATTTTCTACTAGACTTAGAATTAACCTGACCTTTTTTATCCCAAGCTTCGTTAATTATTTTTTCAAAAGATTTAATATTCATCAAGCAACTTTTAATAAATTAATTTGTTTTAAGAATTCCATCAAATTATTAGTTTTATAATTAATGAAATCACTATCTGAAAATTTTGCAGCCCACGGTTCATCATTTTCAATCCAAATTGTTTTCATGCCCATTTCATATGCCGGTTTCAAATTTCTTGCAATATCCTCAATAAGAACACATAAGTTTGGGTCAATATTATGTTTTTCCACTAACTTTTTATAAGGTTCCATTGTTGGCTTGGGCACAAAGTTAGAATCAACTATATCAAAAATATCATCAAAATGTTGCTCGATTCCAATTTTTCGAATTACATTTAAAGCATGTTTCTTGGAGCCGTTTGTAAATATAATTTTTTTTCCTTTAAGTTTTCTTAATTCTTCACTGAGTGTTAGATCTTTTTTAAGAAAGTCTATATCTATATCATGTACAAATTCTAAAAATTCATTTGCATCAATCTTATGATTTTTAAGCATCCCATTTAAGGTTGTATTGTATTTATAAAAATATCTTTTTTGAATTTCTTTTGCTTCAACTATACTTACATTGAGTTTGCCTGATATATACTTTGACATCCTTTTATCAATTTGCTCAAAAACTCTAGTTTTTCCTGAGTATAAAGTATTGTCCAAATCAAATATCCAAAATTTACTAAATTGAAGTTCCTTCATTTTCTAATAAGAGTTCCGGCACCTTGATCTGAAAATAATTCAAAAAGAATTGAGTGGGGTCTTCTTCCATCAATAATCACAACACCTTTTACATTATTATTTACTGCATTAATGCATGTTCTTATTTTTGGGATCATCCCTCCGTGAATTGTTTGATTATAAATAAGCTTTTCTGCTTGAGTTGATTTTATTTCAGAAATCAATTTTTCATTCTCATCATAAACCCCTTCAACGTCAGTCATTAGCAATAATCTTCTTGATTTTAAACTTATTGCNAGAGCCCCTGCTGCAGTATCAGCATTAATGTTGTAAGCTTGCATTTTTTCATCGAGTCCCATTGGCGCTATAATTGGCACGAAGTCTTTATGAATAAAATTCTTTATTAATTGATCATCTATTCTAGTTGGGGTGCCGACATACCCTAGTTCTTTATTTTTTTGTTTAACATAAATTGCATTGTTTTCACTAATTGTTATAGATTTTGCTTTACAGGATTTTTTTTCTAAAGCACTAACAATCTCTTTATTGAATGCTATCATTACATCCTCAACAATTGTGATCATCTTGTCATCCGTTACTCGTAACCCCATAATAAATTTACTTTCAATATTTAATTCATCTAATTTTTTCTTTATTCCTAATCCACCACCGTGAACTAACAGAGGAGTTAAACCTAGTTTTTTTAAGATGACAACATCCTCAATAAAACTATTAAATAGGTCCGCATCTAAAAGAACTCGACCTCCACATTTAATGACTATTTTTTCTTTTGAATATTTTTTTACGTACTTTTCGACTTCTTCAGTTGACGGCCCGTTTTTAGGCCAAAACTTTTTTATTTTATTATCTAAATTTTCGGCAGGTAACATTATCTAACGGTTTTTACTTTTGTTCCTCTTATGATGACCCATTGTTGAGCCATAGTTAAGACGTTGCTTACAGTCCAATATACTACGAGTCCTGAAGGAAATGGAGCCAATATNATTGTTAAAAAAATTGGCAAAAACATAAAAATTTTTGCTTGCATGGGGTCTGGTGGAGTTGGATTTAGTTTTTGTTGCAAGAACATAGTTAACCCCATAAGAATTGGCCACACACCTATCATCAAGAAGGTAGGTGGATCCCATGGAATGAGTCCAAATAAATTAAATATTGAAGTTGGATCCCTTGCAGATAGATCCTGTATCCAACCAAAGAAAGGCTGCTGCCTCATTTCAATTGTAACATATAGCATTTTGTAAACTGCAAAGAAAAATGGAATTTGAATAAGTACCGGCAAGCAACCAGAAACAGGATTGACTTTTTCCCTTTTATATAATGCCATCATTTCCTGTTGTAACTTAGTCTTGTCGTCTTTGTGTAACTCTTTTAATCTTATCATTTCAGGCTGAAGGATTTTCATTTTAGCCATGGATCGAAAAGAATAGTTAGCAAGCGGGAAGAATACTATACGTACGAGCGCAGTAAGAATAATAATTGCAACTCCAAAATTACCAGTTAGTTTGAAAAAATATTCAATTACAAAAAATAATGGTTTAGTAATGAAATAGAACCATCCCCAATCTATTGTTAAATCAAATTTTTCTATACCCAATTTTTCGGCATAATCATCTATGACTGCAACCTCTTTTGCCATAACGAAGGCATTTATTTCATTTGTTATGGACGCATTTGAAGAAAGAACTGTAGCTTCTTTAATGATAAAATTGGCTTTATATTTTCCATCGATAGATAAAAATTCAGATTTAAATTTTTTTCCTTTTTCTGGAACTATTGCTGTGAGCCAATATTTATCAGTGATTCCTAGCCATCCTTTTGAACTATTGATAATGAATTTTTCATCTTCAACATCTTCATAATCTTCTTCTTTAAGTTCATCATCAAACATCCCAATAAAACCTTCATGTAGAATATATATAGGTATTACATCTGGTTTATAATTTCGCGTTATCTGAGCGTAAGGAAAAAATTCATAAGATTTATTTGAAGTGTTTTTAATACCCTGGGATATTTTGAACAAATACTTATCATCTAATTCAATTTTTTTTGTAAAAATTAAACCTTCATTATTATCCCATTCAAGCACTATCGGCTTATTTGGTGTGAGTACTTTATTACCTTTTACTTTCCAAATTGTATTATCTAAGGGCAATTTTAACTTTTCATTGCTATTAGAGGCCCAGCCAGTTTCTATATAATATCCTTCGTCTGAACTTTTGGGGTTTAAAAATATTACTTTTTGATCACTTTCTAAACTCTCTTTATAATTTTTAAATATGATATCATCTATAATTGCGCCTTGGAGAGATATTGATCCCTTAATATTATTGTTTTCTATTTTTANTCTGGCAACGCTATCAATTGTATCATCTCTTGCNATTTTTTTTGAAAGCTCAACTTTTTCGATTGAAGGAGAAGAAAGTTCTTCACTTTTTNTTACCTGATCTTCTGCAATCTGTCTCTCAACAGGAGGTGGTTCGAAAAAAGTTGCCCAAAAAACCAAAACTAATGTTGAAAGCACAATAGCCATCAATACATTTTTTGAGTCCATTTATTTTTTTCCTTTTTTGAAGTTAGGCGCAGGATCAAATCCACTTCTACCGCCTAAAACTTTAATTGGATGGCATCTTAAAATTCTTTTTATTCCTAACAAAAAACCTTTTAAANTCCCATTAAGTTTTAAGCAATCTATAAAGTATTCNGAGCAGGTAGGTTGATATCTGCAGCTAAAAGGGAAATAAGGTGAAATAAAATATTTATAAAATTTTATTAANAATATTAAATAATAATTAATTAGTTTCATGATTTAGCTAGTTATTTGTTTTATTCTTTTAAACATGTCATTAACTTCATCAAAAATCAGCTGAAATTTATCTTTATATACATTATTTCTTCCAAAAATTACATAAGTATAGTTTAAGTCAACCGACTGCTTTTCTTTTAGAACTTTTTGGACAGCTGATTTTAATTTTCGTTTTATCTTATTTCTGATTACAGCATTTCCAATGTTTTTTTTCATTACAAAACTTACGTTTAATATTTTTTTATCATTATTTTTTACACTGCTTGAATTTTTTTCAAAGTAAATTGTAAAATATTTTGTATTTAATCTTTTCTTCTTCAAAATTCTTAGAAATTGTTTGCTCTGATTTAGGCTCTTAAACTTGATCATTTTTAGGATTTAGTTAAGTGGATACTTTTTTTCTTCCTTTTGCTCTTCTTCGGGCAATAAGTTTTCTACCACTTTTTTTTCTCATCCTAGATCTGAATCCGTGTTTTCTCTTTCTTACGCGTCGACTGGGTTGATAGGTTCGTTTCATAAAATTGCTTTGGCTCTTTGTAAAATTTTCTGATATTTATAAGTAATAAGAGCCAATAAGTACAGATAAAAAATAATCTATGAACTTCAAATCTTTGAATTTTAAAATTTATTTAGGGAGTGCTTATTTAATCGTTCTTTTGGCAGGTATTTATTTTTTATTTTCTAATTTCGATATTAGTGATTTAACCAGCTATGAATTTATCAGAGAAAATAAAGGCTTAATTTTAAAATACAAAGAAAATAATATTCTCTTCCTGACAATTATTTTTTTTATTATTATTGTTTTATTAAATTTATTGTTATGTCCCATGTTGCTACCTACTTTAGTGATTGGCTTTATTTTTGGTAAATGGCTGGGAACTCTAATTCTTGTCTTTGGAAATACACTTGGTGGCGTTTTATTGTATCTTTTAGCAAAAACTTTTTTTAGTGAATTAATAGAAAAAAAATTTGCAACAAAATTTACTAAATTTATTAAATTTTTTAATAAGAACGAAACGATATATTTTATGTTTTTTAGGTTTATGGGGGGAGGGGGTACTCCTTTTCCTATCCAGAATGTCTTGCCAGTTATTTTTAATATGTCCGTTAAAAATTATATTGCTGCTACTTTCTTAGGAATAATCCCTACAACATTTGTTACGGTAGCACTTGGAAGCGGTATTGAGAATATTATTGATCAAAATGCTGAACTTAATTTTTTGTCAGTCTTTCTTTCTCCTGAGATTTATTTACCTATAATTGGTTTTTTTATTCTTTTAATTATTGCTTTTTTTATTAAAAGATTTTTTTTCAAGACTTAATTTTTAAATACTATAAATATCTTAATAAGTTTTTTTCAGTGCATAAATCAAGCCAATTGAGCTATTAGTACTGGTCAGCTACACGCGTTGCCGCGCTTCCACATCCAGCCTATCAACGTGGTAGTCTACCACGGCTCTATAGGAAGAACTAGTTTTGAGGCGAGTTTCCCACTTAGATGCTTTCAGCG
>JAESSC010000095.1 GCA_016764285.1 Pelagibacteraceae bacterium | reverse complement strand
AATGCTCAGATAAATAAATTGAAGACCTGACCAAGGAACTTCAAGAGGATTGAAAGGAATTTTTTGTACTAAATAAAAACAAAGAACTGATGAAACTGAAAAAAAAATAGCAAATGACCAGAGTGAAAACCGTTGTCTTTGTAAAAGCCATTGCTTTGCTAAAACAAGAAATGTTCCGCTAGCTCCAAAGCCAAGAAGAGCCAGGCTGATTATCATGTATGCAAAATGATGCCATTGTATTATGGACATTAAACGCATTAATAATAATTCATAACCAATGCTGGCAGCGGCAATAACCGAAACAGATAAAAGATACACTAACGATCTCCAGTTAACGGTACAAATCGAACAGGCAGAATTTGATGCAGTATGAAGTCGCCATTAATTTTTTTTTCGACAACAACAAGTTCTTGAACTGTATATGGACTTCCAATTGGAATAACAATTTTACCACCAGCTTTGAGTTGGCGCGTTAATGGCTCAGGAATATGATCCACAGCGGCAGTAACAATAATACCATCAAAGGGAGCGTATTCTTTCCATCCAAAATAACCATCACCGACTCGTAATTTTATTTCTGGGTATAGTATATTCAGTACCTTAGAAGCTTGTTTTGCAAGTTCAGGGATAATTTCAACCGAATAAACGTTAGCTCCCATCTCAGCAAGTATCGCCGCCTGATAACCAGAGCCAGTGCCTATTTCCAATACGACACTTGTATCATTAACATTCAAGAGTTCTGTCATAAGTGCAACAATAAATGGTTGAGAAATCGTTTGACCAAATCCTATAGCTAAAGGACGATCTTTATAAGCATATTCCACCAACTTCTGAGGAACAAATTTATGTCGAGGAACATTTCGTATTGCTTTTAATACTTCTTCTGAAATTTCGATGTTTTGAGATCCTAACATCGAAGAATGCCATAAGATTGTCTGAACCATATCCTTATGTTGCTTTTGGAAATTCTTTTCTAAATTTTGTGAAATAACTGAATTGCTATGAAAAAAGATAACTATAAGAATGAATAGTCTAATAATTATTTTTTTCACTTTTTCATCTTCTATTAGGATAATTTCTTTAATGTTACCAATAAACTTTTCACCAGTTCAGCCATAAAAAAATAATCTAAGGTATCAAAGGTATCTTGGGGGCTATGATAGTTCGGGTTACGAAAGAATGCTGTATCTGTTATCATAACCGCAGGCAAACCCGCATCCCAGAAAGAGGAATGATCACTCAGCCTTGTATCAGGTAGAATCCTACCGTTAAATGGAACAAATAAGGTTTCCACAGGCAGTTGTGCATTTTTTTTAAAACTTTGAAAAATTGACTGGCCAAATTTTTTTGATTTACGATTACCAACAATACCAATAAAATTTCCTTTTGATGGATATCCCATCCATTTTAATACCATTGGATAGGCCTGTTCATTACTTGTGTAGCCTACCATTTCCAAAATTATTGCTCCAAGAATTTCATCCTTCTTTTCTTTGACTGATTTGACAAAAACTTTGCTACCTTGATGTCTGGTACTAAAGGTTGGAGGCTCCTCTGCGGTAAATGCAACAAAGTGAACTGGTAAGGAAATTTTTTCCTGAATTGTGTAACGAGCGAGTTCTAAAAGTACTGCTATACCACTCGCGTTATCATCGGCCCCATAAGTTTCAGGAACAGAGTCATAATGAGCACCAATAACATAATATTTGGGTGATAATAAATTTTTTTGAGATCCCGCTATAACATTGGCTATATCATAATTATCATACTTGTATCGTTGTTGTTTTACTTCAAGGCCAATATTTTCAAAGTAATTTGTTATATAGTTTTCTGTTTTTTTGATAGACTGTTCATTCGTTACAGGTCGTGGGCCAATTTCAACAGCAAGTTTGTTTATATGTTTTTGGATTGAATTTACTAAAAATGAATTATCAATTTTTTTGTTAAAAATTTCCATTTAAAGTTTGTTCGAACATTTGGTACCATAACAAAGAAACTCTAGAAAGAAAAAATTAATATTGTTTTATGCCAGAATATTTAAACGAACTAAATAAAATGATGACTTTTGANGGCAACCTTGAATGGTGGAAAACGTTGCTATGGATATCAATACTTTTGATTGTGGTTACTTATTTAATAACCAAGAAAAGCAAAAAATAAATGTACGAAATGGCTGCAAATTTAACATTAATTGTTCATTTTGTTTTTATCCTCTTTGTTGTATTTGGCGCGTTATTATTTTTTGTTGTAACAAAAATAGTTTTTATTCATATTCCCGCTTTTATTTGGGGATCCTATATCGAATTAACTCATTCCATATGTCCTCTGACTTATCTTGAAAATTGGTTTTTACATAAAGCTAATCTGACAACATATTCTGAAGGTTTTATTCAACATTACTTAGTATCCATTGTTTATCCAACGAACTTGAGTAAAGATTTACAGATATACCTAGGAATAGCCATAATAGTCGTAAATATGATTATTTATGGATTTATAATTAGTAGACTTAAAAAAAAACTTTAAATGAAAAAATTATCTTTATACGCATTTCAAAAAATCAAATAATTTAACTTTATGGATACAATTAAAATGGTTGAAGTTACAAGAAGTAATGTCGTCGAAAGTGTTCATTATGGTACTGCAATATTAATCAATTCAGATGGAGAAATATTAAAGGAATGGGGCAATGCAAATATGATGATTTATCCAAGGTCAGCATTAAAACCCATTCAATCACTAAATCTTTATAAAGATGGAGTTGCTGAAGCCTTAAACTTGTCCGATAAACTAATCGCTTTAACCACAGCTTCACATCACGCAGAAACTATTCATCAGGAAATGGTCGACAACTGGCTGAAAAGAATGAATTTAAATGAAAATCATCTTTCCTGCGGACCTGCCTGGCCATGGAATGAAAAAGATCAGTTTGAAGCTTATTCAAAATATAAAACTAAAAGAAAAATTTTTCATAATTGTTCTGGAAAACACTGTGGTCATCTAGCCGTATGCCAATATAAAAATTTGCCAATTAAAAACTATCAAAATAAGGAGCATCCAATTCAAAAAGATTTGATCCAATTGATTGAGGATTTATCAAAATATAAAATAAAAAATGTAGGGGTAGATGGATGTACTTTACCCAATCCATTAATGCCTTTAAAAAAATTTGCACTCGCAATAGCTCAACTAGCCGATTATATAAAACTAAGAAACCATTCAGCTATAGCCAAAAAAATTTTTGATTCTTGTGTAAAATTTCCAGAAATTGCCGGAGGTAGTAAGAGTATAAATTCCATTTTAACTAAACTATCAAATGAAAAAGTATTCTTTAAAAATGGAGCAGAGGGTGTTTTTGTTGCAATAATACCTGAACAGAAATCTGCTTTAGCAGTTAAAATTGTTGATGGTGCTAGCCGTGCAGCCGAAGTAGCTGTTGCGGGTTTGATATCAGAACTTGATATAATTAATAATAATCAGATCGAAAAAATTAAAAAAAGACCAGTTAAAAACTCTGCTGGTGAAATCATAGGTGCTATAAAGTGGTTAGAATAATCAATGAATCAAATAAATTCTAAACAAGATTTAATAAATTTTTTTGAAAAAGGTTGTAAAAAAGAAAGTCATCTCAGTATTGGGGTAGAGCATGAAAAATTTATATTTGAAAATCATTCAAATAAAAGAATAAATTTTAAAACTGTATCTAAGATATTTAGTTTCTTAGAACAATTTGGATGGAAGCCAATAAAAGAGAAAAATAACGTTATAAGATTACAAAGAGATGACCAAAGTATTACATTGGAACCTGGCAATCAAATTGAACTTTCGGGAGCTAAATTAGATTCCATTCATCTTACATGTATAGAGTCCTATAAATTTTTAGATGAATTAAAAAAGGCATGTTTAAAACTTAATTTGAAAATGATGTCTGTAAGTTTTGATCCTTTTTCAAAATTGGAAGAAGTGCCGAAAACACCTAAACAAAGATATGAAATCATGACTAAAGAAATGCCAAAAAATGGAGAACTCAGTTTATATATGATGTATCAAACTTGTGGTACACAAATAAATTTAGATTACATTTCTGAAAAAGATTTTATCAATAAATTTAAATTAAGCTCCTTTTTAGTGCCAATTTCGACAGCAATTTTTGCAAACTCACCTATAAAAGAAGATAAATTTAGCGGATATTTATCTTATAGATCAAAAGTTTGGCAAAATACATCAAGGGCTGGGTTACCAAAAATTTTTTTAGAAGAGATAGATTTTGAAAAATACGTAGATATAGCTATCAATATGCCTTTATTGTTTGTTTTTAAAAACTCTAATTATTATGAAACAGAAGGCAAAACATTCAAAGACTTTATGGATGGTAAACTTTTAAAGATAAATGCTAAACCAGATATTACAGATTTCAAAAATCACTTGGGAACAATATTTACCGAAGTCCGCTTAAAACAGTATATTGAAGTTAGGTCGTTAGATACTTGTGAGTGGGATTGTCATTGTGGAGGTCCAGCTTTTTATACTGGTTTGCTTTACGGATCTTTGGATGAAGCTTGCGATATTATTAATAAATGGGAAATTTCAGAGGTTTTGAACGCTTATATTGATGCTCCTAAAAAAGGTTTAAACACTGTTATTAATAATAAGACAATCTTAGAGTGGGGGAAAATTTTTTTAAACTTATCAAAAAAAGGTTTGGAAAAAAGATCTATAAAAAATGATAGTGGAAAAAATGAATCGATTTTTTTACATAGTATTGAAAATATATTAACTAATAATAAAACAAAAGCTGATATTACAATTGAAAAGTTTAAAAATAAAAAAGATTTAAGTTTTTTATATGAAAAAACATAGAAAAATTATTGCAATTCAAGGAGACCCTTTAAATTCATTAAACAGAAAGACCGACACAACACTATTATTGGCATTAGAAGCCCAGAAAAGAGGATACAAAATTTATTATTATGAAACAAAAAATCTTACTTTTTCAAATGGAAAAATTTATTCTTTGTGTAAAGAAGTTGTTTTTTTTGAAAAAAAGAAGAA
>JAESSC010000094.1 GCA_016764285.1 Pelagibacteraceae bacterium | reverse complement strand
TAAAGCTGCCGCTGCAACGGGTGCTGTTGCCGCTGTTGCTGCATCTAGTTTAGCTGCACCAGCAGTTGCTGCTGAAAGAATTGAACTAGCTATGGTTACGACGTGGCCAAGAGACTTTCCAGGTTTAGGTACTGGAGCTCAAAGGTTTGCAAAAAGACTCACGGATATGAGTGATGGTCGTTTTCAAGTTAGCTACTTTGCCNCAGGTGAAAGAGTAAAAGCTTTTGATNCATTCGATGAAGTAGCTTCGGGCAATGCTCAAATGTATCATGCTGCTGATTACTACTGGGTTGGTAAAGATAAAACTTGGGGATATTTTACTTCTGTACCATTTGGTTTAACTTATACAGAATGTAACGCGTGGATTAGATTTGGAGGTGGTCAGGAACTGTGGGATGAACTTGCTGANAATTATGGACTTAAAAATTTCATGTGCGGTAACACAGGGGTTCAAATGGGAGGATGGTTCAACAAAAAAATCAATTCTGCAAAAGATTTAAAAGGTCTTAAAATGCGAATCCCAGGTTTAGGCGGTCAGGTAATGGCAAAACTTGGAGCATCACCAGTTACACTTCCAGGTGGTCAAATATATGAAAACTTAGTATCTGGTGCTATCGACGCAACAGAGTGGGTCGGTCCTTGGAATGATGAAATTATGAAATTCCACGAAGCTGCTAAATACTATTATTATCCTGGCTTTCATGAACCAGGTTCAATGCTAGCCGCAGGTTGCAATAAGTCATGGCTTACTGGTTTATCAAAATCAGATCAGCTAATGATAGAATGTGCCGCAGCTATGGAGAACGATGTAATGATGTCCGAATACAATGCGAGGAACGGAGCGGCATTAGATCGTTTAGTCAATGATCATGGAGTAAAAGTTATGAAGTTTAGTGATAAAATTTATGATGCTTTTGCTTCAGGTGCTGAAGAAGTATATGAAGAAGTTATGGCAAGCAGCGATCTAGCTGCAAGAACACATAAGAGTATGGTACAAGCGCGTAAAACCGTAGGTGGTTGGCTATCATTAGCTGATGCAGCTTATGCAGTACAGCGTAATAGAGTTCTTGGAGTTTAATTTAAGCTTTAATTAATTTGTATTTTAAAGGGCCCTATACGGGCCCTTTTTAATTAGAGTGTAAAAATGTTTTCTGATTATAACATATCAAGATTAATTAGGGTTGTTGGTTATGTGATTGTTTCAATCACTTTTGTTTTTTTGGTAAACAATTNTCTTAATTATTGGGTTGATTGGCCNGGAGTAAAAAAATTATTAGCCAATTATGGATTATTTGGATTTGAAAAGTTAAAAAATCCAATTTCAGGTTCATTATTTACGTATTCTTTGTTTCAGTTATTTTTTTATATAATTTCAATTTTTTTAGTAATTTTCTTCGTCTCTAAGACACCCAACCAAACTTTAGATAAAGATTCTGAAATATTGTCTTCATTATCTGCCTATATAATTCGCTCAGCTTTTTGGGCAGTTTTTACAATTGGATTAATTGATTTGATAATTTCATTTCTAGCAACTGAAAAATTACTTGCGGTAATTTTTAATGAACAGATTCATCTAAATTTAATAATTCCTTCATTTAGAATACAATTTATTCATCTTCCATTAATATTTATTTCTATGATTTTGGGATATTTCACTCGAACTTCTGGATTTATATGGTTAGCAATATTAGTATTATTTGCTGAATTTTCGATTGTAATTACTAGATTTATTTTTTCATATGAACAAGCATTTATGGGAGATCTAGTTCGTTTTTGGTACGGAGCACTTTTTCTTTTTGCAAGTTCACATGCTTTAATTCACGAAGGACATGTGCGAGTGGATGTTCTCTATGCTAATTTTAGCGACAAGTTAAGGGCATGGTCNAACACGATTGGATCTTTTTTTCTGGGAATTCCGCTTTGTCTTACCATAATATTTTTGGGAATGAGTAATAAAGCAAGCATCATTAATAGTCCATTACTNAGTTTTGAAATTACCCAACAAGGAACAAGTGGTTTGTATGTTAAATATTTAATGGCGGCTTTTTTAGCTATTTTTGCCTTAAGTATGTTAACTCAATTTACAAGTTATTTTATGAAAAATTCTTTTAAAATTTTAAATAATTCTTAATACCATTTACATGGAAACATTTTTTCTTTTAATTTTAGTCTTAACAATGATAACTGCACTTGCTTCCGGTTTTCCAGTTGCGTTTGCTCTTCCAGGCTCAGCAATTGTTTCCATCTTATTAGCAGCATTATTTGGTTATCTTATTGAAGGAAATGCGAGTGCTTATTTTGCACAAGACGGTCCTATTGAATGGTTAACAGCGGGTATTACAAATTTTAGAGCTGTTTATTGGGAAGTAGAGGGAGACACACTTATTGCAATTCCATTGTTCATCTTTATGGGAATAATGTTGCAACGTTCTAAAATTGCCGAAGATTTATTAGTTACAATGGGACAACTCTTTGGACCAATTCCTGGGGGCTTGGGTATATCAGTAATTTTTGTTGGAGCATTACTTGCAGCAACAACTGGAATTGTTGGTGCTACCGTTATTGCAATGGGATTAATTTCTTTGCCAGCCATGCTGAATAATAAATACGATAAATCTTTAGCCAGTGGCATTGTATGTTCTTCAGGAACATTAGGACAAATAATTCCACCATCAATTGTTTTAATTATTTTAGCGGATCAATTAGGTAGTGCAACCGATGTAGCTAATACAATGAGAATTGCAGAGTATAAAAAAATATCAGACGAATTCGGTATGCCTGGAGAATTTTCAGTGACTTCGACTAGTGCTGGTGACATGTTTCTTGGAGCTCTTTTGCCAGGTCTGGTTCTTGTAGGTTTGTATATGTTGTATATTTTTATTTATGCAAGGTTTAAACCTAATGCCGCTCCACCCATACCCTATGAAGGAAAGTTTGATGCAGCATTTTGGTTAAAAGTTTTATTGATAATAATTCCACCTTTAGCTTTAATTTTTGCAGTTTTAGGTTCAATTCTTTTAGGTGTTGCAACAGTTAATCAGGCTGGTTCTATAGGAGCCATTGGTGCAACAATTATGGCTGGATATCGCCTCTCCAAAGGTAAAAAAAATGCTTATACGCCAATAATTGTTGCTTTTATTTCTTTAATAATAATTCTTACATTAAGCAGTTTTTTTAATTTAAATATAAAAAGTATAGAAAACAAACAAAGTTTAATAGCAATTTTAGTGACTATTTTTTTTGTTTTTTGTTTCTTATTTGCTATTGGATGGAGTTTTTGGAGAACTTTCAAAATTGATAATGTTTTAAAAAAAGTTGTTACAGATACATGTGTAACAACATCAATGGTATTTATAATTCTTCTTGGGGCGGCAATGTTAACTGCGGCGTTTCGTGCATTTGGTGGAGAAGAACTTGTAAGAGATTTTTTACAGGAATTACCAGGAGGTTTTTGGACACAATTTATTGTTGTGATGGCAGTAATTTTTTTATTAGGTTTTTTTCTTGATTTTATTGAAATTGCAGTTGTTGTCGTTCCTATTATTGCGCCAATTCTATTGGCCGATACATCAGCGAATATTACCGCAGTTTGGTTAGGTGTGATGATTGGTGTTAATATGCAAACCTCATTTTTAACTCCACCATTTGGATTTTCTTTATTTTATCTTAAAGGCGTTGCTCCAAAATCTGTTACTACTATTGATATTTGGAAAGGTGCGACTCCATTTATTATATTGCAATTAATTGGCTTAGGAATTGTTGGATTTTATCCTACGTTGGTAAACTATTTACCTAATCGGACTTATTTAACATCAGATGTCGCTCCACCAGCAAGGAATCCTAGGCTACAATACTGTTTGCAAGAATATAAATTTTTAAATTATAAAAATAATGAAACTGAATTAAGAAATCATATTTCAAACGCTCAATTATTGAATATTGATTATATTCCAGAGGACAAAACTGAAATTTTTCGTTCACATTTTGCAAAGGCTTTACTAACTTTTGATTTAGTGAACAATGTGAGAAAAAGCGAAACCGAATATAATTTATTCGCAAAAGACTATAAATCTCTTCATTTCAAAGTAAGAAAAATTCAAAAAAAATTGTTTAAAATAGATAGTAAAATAAAAAAATTAGCATCTGATTTAAGAAATTTGGATAAAGATGACCTTTCAAATGAAAAAGACAAGATTGAAAAAGAAATCAACGATTTAAAATATGAAAAAACTAAAATAGAAGAAAATATTCCTCAGAATTGGAATGAGCAAAATATGAAATATAAAAATCTTGCTAAAAATAAAAATATTTCCACAAAAAAATACAGAAGAAATGTCGATGAGTCTTATGAAGAATTAAATATAATTAAAACAATTATAAAAGATGGATCAAAACTTAATGTTCTTTTAAAAGACATGAATTCATTAAATGATGAAATAAAAAAAGAAAATTTAAGTGAGATTGAGAATAAGGTGGACGAGTTGCTGGAAAAATTAAATGAAATTTCAGGAATAGATGAAATAATATTTAAGTTAGATGAGATTAGCTCTATGATTCAAGAAGATGAGATTGATTTTAAAAAAATAACTAATTTAATGAAGGAAAATATTACTATATTTAATAAGGAAGTTGATTGGAGAAAAAAAGCCTTTGGCTCTTTGCTCGCAAAATTAAATCAATATGATGATGCAATAAAAGATACAATTGGATTAAGGCTTCAGGAACGACTG
>JAESSC010000093.1 GCA_016764285.1 Pelagibacteraceae bacterium | reverse complement strand
TAGTTGGGCAACTATGAACTTATTATGTATTCCATTTTTAGTTTTAATAGTTTATTCGACTTTTAGAGCAGACATATTAAGCAAAAAATAAAAAAACCTCAGCAGTTTTCACCGCTGAGGTCTATAAAATTAATTTTATCTTTGTTTTTTAGTCTTAAATTTACCGCCTTTAACTTCTTTCTCTAAGAAAGAACCAAAAGCTTCTCCAACATCTGTAAAGTTAACAGCAGTTGCTCCTTCATAATCAACAGCTTTGCCTTTAGCTAAAAGATTCAAGGCTTTTTTCAATTGACCTGGGTAGATTTTTTTACCAGGGCCATTAGCTACAGCCATTACATTTTTAGCAATTGAACTACGGTCAGCAGAACCTCCAGCTTGTATTGCAAGCACGATCAAAGCTGCTGCATCGTAAGATTCTCCAGTGTATGGACCAGAAGAGTCTATTCCTGCTGCTTTAGCAACTGTTGCGAATACTCCTGCGCCTTTACCTGTAGAACCTGGCAAAGAACCAAATGATTTGCTTAAATCTTTTCCAAAAGCATCTACAAGTGATTGTCCAATCATACCATCTGATAATATAAATGTATCGAAGGCACCTGAATCTATAGATCCTTGGATAATTCCTTTACCACCTTGGTCAAGATATCCAATCACTGCGACTGCATCTCCACCAGCTGCTGCTAGTACAGCTACTTCAGCACTATAGTCTCCTTTACCATCTTCGTGAGCTGCTACAGCTGTAACTGAAATTCCATGAGCTTTAACTGCAGCTTCATAAACATCAGCCAAACCTTTACCATAGTCATTGTTAGTGTATGTGATGGCTACACTTTTAATTCCTCTGTCTTTAGTAATATCCGCAAGAATTTGTCCACCACGAGCATCCGATGGAGCTGTACGGAAAAACAATCCTTTATCATCCAAGGTAGTTAAACCTGGAGATGTCGCAGATGGCGATATCATTACTACACCATTTGGTACTGCCACGTTGCTCGCAATTGCTCCGGTCACACCAGAACAGTCAGCTCCCATAATAGCAGCAATTCCTTGAGCAATTAAACCTTCCGCGGCAGTTGTCGCTGCAGCTGAATCAACACACGTTGAGTCTGCTCTTATCGGTGTAATTGTTTCTCCACCAAGCAAAGCACCAGAGTCAGATGCTTCGTCAAAAGCAAGTTCCGCTGAGGCAGCCATAGAAGGTGTTAAAGATTCGATAGGACCAGTAAATCCTAAAATGATACCCACTTTAATTTCCGCTAATACACTTGTCGCTAAAAGAGACAAAGACATAATTGCGGCAATAAATAGTTTTTTCATATTTTCCCTCTTAATAATATTATTAATTAATAACAGTATTTACTTTTAAGACTTATTTTTCAATGGGAAAATTTCATTTATTTATCTAACTGATTTGAGCATTATCCCATGGTAAATGGATCTGCCATGGGTTTTTCTGATGTATTAAACCAAGTGGTTTTAATTCTTGTATAATCTTTTATTGACTCAATGCCCGCCTCTTTACCGTATCCACTGTCTTTCATTCCTCCGAAAGGAGCTGATGGTGATATTAATCGATAGGTATTAACAAATGTGATTCCCGCACGTATTGCTTTTGAAACTCTTAAACCTCGACCCAGGTCTTTTGTGTAAACACCAGAAGATAAACCATATTGATTGTCGTTCATTTTATTTATTACTTCTTCTTCTGTCTCAAACTTCATGACTGATAATACAGGACCAAAAAGCTCATTTTCCGCTACTGGTAAATTATGATTATCACACTCTATTATTGTTGCTGGGAAATAATATCCTTTGTTTGACAAACTATGTCTTTTTCCTCCGCATTTCAGTTTTCCGCCCTGGTCAATTGTAAGTTTGATATTNTTTTCTATNNTNTCTAATTGTTTAAAGCTATTTAAAGGACCCATTTGTGTGTCGGGTTCCATTGGAGNGCCNATTTTTATTTTNTTTGCACGATTAACTAATTTATCTAAAAANCCACCATAAATANTTTTTTGTAAATATAATCTAGATCCCGCAATACANCTTTGACCACTAGCGCCAAAAATTCCTGCAGTTATNCCATTCANTGCATTTTCTTGATCCGCATCTTCAAATACCGCTACCGGGCTTTTTCCNCCNANNTCTANACTTACTTGTGATAAATTTTCAGCAGAATTTCTAATAATGTGTCTTGCNGTTTCNGGNCCNCCGGTAAAAGCGACTCTTTCAACAAGTTTGTGGCTTGTTAAAACTTTACCACATGGATCTCCAAAACCAGTAATAACGTTCACTACTCCCTTTGGTATTCCNGTTTTTTCAACCAACTTTGCAAATTCCAATAATGTTGCTGGTCCCAACTCCGATGCTTTAATTACAACTGTATTTCCCATAGCAAGAGCTGGCGCAAGTTTAACCGCGGTTAAAAGCATTTGCGAGTTCCAAGGAATAATAGCCGCAATGACACCGATTGGGACTCTAGTTGTTATAACTTGCATATTAGGTTTATCTATTGGCAAAACCGTTCCTTCCACTTTGTCAGCAAGACCTGCAAAATAATCGTAATATTCTGCTATGTAATTTGCTTGAGTTTTTGTTTCTCTATAAAGTTTTCCTGTATCAACTGTCTCAACCTTTCCTAGATGCTCAGCATTTTTTCTTAGTTCATTAGCAATTGCTTTTAAGTATTTAGCTCTTTCTTTTGGAAATAATTTTGACCATTCGCCCTCAAAAGCTTTTTGTGCTGATTGGACTGCCTTATCAACATCTTTGGCGCTAGCTTCAGGAACATTAGCCCATGGTTCATTATTTTCTGGATTTAAAGTTTCAAAAGTTTTTTTATTTTCTGCATCAACCCATGTACCGTTGATATACATTTTATACTCTTTAAGTTTAGCCATTATTTTTATCAATAAATTCTTTAAAAATTATATTAACATCATCTGCACATTCTATACTACAAAGATGTTTTCCTTTTTTGATTTCCACAAATTTACTACCTTGAATTACTTTACTTAAATTTCTAGCCATTTCAGGTGTTGATCCTATGTCGTTTTCTCCAGTGGTTATAAGAGTATTAACATTAATTTTTTTAAACATATTATCATCATCTTGGTAATGAACAAAAGGTTCGTATGATTTTAAAAAATTTTTATGGTCATTTTTTTCTAACAGCGAATATATTTTTTTATAAATTTCTGGATTTTTTTTAGTAAAATCTTCTGTAAACCATCTTCTCAAGGCAGCTTTTTTTGAAGCTGGTCTGTTTAATTTAGCTACGTTCCATCTACTAATAACTACTCGCTTCTGTGCTTCAGTTCTTTTGTATATCGATCCATGAATTATTAATGAACATAGCCTTTCACTACGTTTAGAAGCAAACTCTCTAGCAATAAGAGCTCCTAGTGAAAAACCAACTAAATGAATTTTTTTAAATTCTAGTTCATCAATTAAGTTGAGTAATTGGCGATAAAAATCATTAAATTTTACTTTTGCTTTGCTTAGAGGTGTTTTTCCATGTCCAAGCAAATCATAAGTAAGTGTAGTGTAATCTTTAAAAAAATCTATTTGAGGTCTCCAAATATCTTGGTTTAGACCAACGCCATGTATGAATACAATTGGACTTTTTTCACCAACTTTATTCAAAGTATAATGAGTGTCAAAAGAATTGGAAGTTTTTGACATCGAAATTATTTTGGATTTTTTATTCCCATTTCCTTCATATCTTGATATCGATCTCCAGTTCTAGCATGAGCTCTTCCTCCTGGTGATCCACCAATAGCAATTACGATTTCATCATCGCATGGGGCATCTTGAATATTAAATTCATGAGTTAAATAATAAGGTCTTAATCCACTATCTGTTTTGTGCATCATCGGAATTGAAATTTTACATCCTGCAGGACCCCTGGTATTTGTAAAACTTAAATAAGAAGTTCCTCCCACAGCGTCTCTAAACTTATTTCCAAATCTTAATGTGTGTATAAATGCAGAAGCATGCTCAATTTCGCCTTTTAAGCCTACAACTCCAGCTTTACCGTAAGCTAAAATTTTTTCACCCGAACCTATTTCTTTAATCAATTCAGGAACTAAGATATCACCAAGTTTTGGAGCTAAAGAAAGAATTTCTGGTTTTAAATCTTCAACGAAACCTTTATCAACCCAAGGGTTTTTTATTACTGCAGCAACTGAGACAAGCAATACAGGTTCTTTTGCTTTTTTACCACCTTCAATAAAAGTTTTATCAACAAATTTTGCTAATTTTCTTAGTTTTAAATCCATTATTAACCTGCTTGTTTTACTCCAGTTTTTACTGAATTTATTTTTGGAATCACTTCATCATTAAAAAGTTTAATACTTCTTATAGCATCTTCATGTTTTACACCAGGCATACTTGACCACACTTGTAAATTTTGAAGATTAAGTTCTGACTGTAATTCTTTAATTTTTTCGATTACATAGTCTGGTGTGCCAAATAACATATTTCTTTTGTGCAAAAAATCATAATTTAATAAATCTAACTTTCCTTTAGTTTGAGGAAGTTCTTCACCTGGATCCATATGATTGCCTAGGCCCCTCCAATGACAAACCCATCTCATGTAATTTACCATTTGTTCGCCAGCTAACTTTTTTGCATCTTCCATTGTTTCAGCGACGAACATATCTCTTACCAAGGAAATTCCCTCTCCCATTGGGATATCTTTTTTTTCTGTTTCAGATTTTTCATTTTTGTATATTTCAAATCTTTTTTTTAGGGTTTTAACTGTAGGAATCCACATTATGCAATTAATTCCATTTTTTGCTGCCAATTCAATAGATCCTGTAGAGTCTACTACTTGCCATAGGGGTGGATGAGGTTTTTGGAATGTTCTAGGGATTACACCAATTTTTTTTATTTTATTAGTTTTTAAATCCATAAAATCTTCATTAGGCGGACTCATATCGTGTTGCCAAACAAAGTTTGGAGAAGGGTAAGAATAAAATTCTCCTTTATGGCTAAAAAACTTTTCGGTCCAAGCTTTTTTCATTATAGTTAAAGTTTCTTGAAATAACCTTTTATTTTTGGCTTGATCGTTTAAATCTGCTTCGACGTTCATATGAATAGCTTCTCTTCCATAAACACCTCTACCAATTCCAACATCCACTCTTCCTTTCGAAAATTGATCCAATGCAGCAATGTCTTCAGCTAATCTTATTGGATTCCAAAAAGTAATAACATTACAAGCTTGTCCTAATCTTATTTGTTTTGTTCTTGCGGCAATATCTGCACATATCATTAACGGATTAGGGGAAGATTCCATACCTTCGTGGTTGAAATGGTGTTCAGTAAACCAAATAGAGTTCCAATTATTTTTGTCACAATAAACAGCTATGTCTCGAGCATTATCTAAGATTTCTGTGTATGGTTTTTTTTTCCAATTAGTAATATTACAAAAATATCCAATCTTCATCAGAACCTCCTTAAAAAATTTAAGTCGACCGATCCCGCTTTCATTTGTAATAATGATGAGTTATGTATCGCTTTTACGGGGATTTTATGTAAGTTTGCTTAAAGTTCAAGAACATTTATTGAACCAATCCAGTTATGTTTCAGGTTTGTGTCAGGTCAACCATATAAAGAGTAGAAGAATAGGGCTTATATCTCATATTTTATAGGACCAGGATTAAATAGAAAGTAGGGCTTTTACGCCATTTGAAGGGGGTAAAAAGATTATTTAATTGTTGTTGTTATGTTCACTTATAACCTCAGTCGCCAACTAAAACTCTCTACGGAGTTTCGTTGTCTTCTTGCGGAGTCTTGTTCAAGAAGGTTCCTTTTCGTTTTCAACTTTCAATCTTTTCCAAGAGGTCAATCCCCCTTTTCTCATTGGGGGCCCCCAATCAACCCCTTTATTGTTTAATCTTCATGGTCAGCCTTCAACTTTTGAAACGGGTTTTTTAAGTACCTAAGGTAAAAAAATTTTAAAAATTAATTTTTACAACTTTATTAAAACTT
>JAESSC010000092.1 GCA_016764285.1 Pelagibacteraceae bacterium | reverse complement strand
AAACCATATCTATGTATTTAGGTTCTAAACCTATTGATGGTTCATCAACTAATAAAACACTTGGTTTCATAACCAGGGCCCGTGAAATTTCAAGCAATCTTCTTTCACCACCCGATAAAACTTTTGCGGGTTGACTTCTTCTATTTCTCAAGCTTTCATATTTTTCAAATATTTTCTCTGTTTCTTGATAAGACTCTTCAACCTTATCTTGAATATAGCTTCCCATAAGTAAATTTTCCTCGACGGTCATGTCGGGAAAAACAGAATTATCTTGAAGAATATAAGCTATACCAACCGATTTAAGTTTTTGAGCAGGAGTAAGTTTTGTAATTTCTTTTCCTTCAATTTCTATTTGTCCTGAGAAAATATTGGTAAATCCATAAATGGAGTGAAGAATAGTAGATTTACCTGCACCGTTAGGTCCAATTAAACACAAAGACTGTGCCCTACTTACAAACAAATCAAAGTCGTGCAGGATCTCCATCTTTCCATAGCCAGCACTAAGTTTTTTTATAGTTAAAAACACATCATCTTGAGAAAGTTTTTTTAATTCATCAGACCCTGGTGCTTTACCCAAAACTGAATATTGATCTGTTGCCATTTATTGTGCTCCTAAATAAGCATCAATAACTCGCTTATCATTTTTAATTTGTTCTGGTAAACCTTCTGCTAGCAATTGACCATGTGCTAAACAAAATATTTTTTGTGCTAAATTCATTATGACTCTCATATTGTGTTCTATAACTAATAGAGTGATACCAAATTCTTTATTCACCTTTATTAACCGATCAATAATTCCATTAATTAAAGCTGGGTTTATTCCTGCTGTTGGTTCATCAAGAAGAAGCATTTTGGGCTCATTCATTAGAGCCATTGCTAATTCCAAAAGTTTTTGTTGACCAAATGATAAATCTCCAGCTCTAAGTTTTCTCTTTTGATACAATCCAACAAACTCTAATAATTTCTCTGCTTTTNCTGTTAGGTTTTCAGGAATTTTTGAAAATACAGTAAAAATATTATCCTTTTCNGGTTTGGANCTAATCAACATATTTTGAATACAGTTTANTTTTCCGTAAATTCTTGTTTGTTGAAAAGTTCTGAGTAACCCTAATTTNGCAACNANAGGTACAGGAAGTTTTGAAACTTCTCTATCTTCAAATNTTATAGTTCCTTGATCTATNGGGTGCGTTCCAACAATTGAATTAAATANAGTAGTTTTNCCNGATCCNTTAGGNCCNATTAATCCNACAATNNNNCCTTGTTCAACGGTNAAAGAAATATTTTCGTTTGCTTTGACTCCTCCAAAATATTTATAAACTTTATCAACTTCTAATATTGTTCCCATTATTTTAACTCCACTTGAGCTTTTCTATCGGCTTCATCAACAACCTCGCCAAATTTTTCAGGATATTTTTCTCTAAACCAACCCATAATTCCTTCAGGAAAGAAAACAACAATGATTANAATGAGTGCTCCAAGCGCAACGTACTGCCAGCCTAAAAAGAATATCCAAAAGCCTTCTTTAAATATATGAAAAATTATAGCTCCAATCACGGGTCCCCAAAGTGTTCCTTTTCCACCAAGAATAGCCATCAGAACCATAAACACTCCATAAGTAGCTCCAGCAAAAGCAATCTCCGTAGGTTCAATATATCCAACCATATTTCCCATTAAGCCCCCTGCAATACCAACAAAAAAAGCTGAAACAACCCAACCAATAATTTTATACCTCATAGTATGAATTCCCATTGCCTCCGCCTTGTCTTCATTATCTCTAATTGCATTCAGAACTAAACCAAATCTTGTTTGATAAGCCCACCGTAAAAATACGAATGTAGCGACCATTAATACAAAACATAGGTAGTAAAAAAATTCTGACCTTAATTCTGTATCACCTATTCCTTTTGGCCACGGAGGTGTGGTCATTCCCTGGCCAGCTCCTATTAATTCAATGCCGCCCGCTATTTCTCCAGCAGCGATACCTAAGCCTAATGTACAAATTGCAAAGTAATGACCTCTTAATCCCAAAATNCCGTATCCAATCGTTGCGGCTACGACAGCAGGAACAATGCCAGCTAAAATCAAACCGATAAAAAATCCTTGAAAATACTGAGGAGGAGTATGTATGAAAGTTTTTTCGCCTCCACTGGNAGTCCATTCCGCAAGAGGAAAGAACATTCCTATTTGAACACCTGCGCAGACATACATTCCTATCCCAAAAAAAAGAATGTTGCCAAAACTATTGTAACCCATTTGCCCTCCCTGTACATCCCAGGTTAAGGCTAAGATTACTAGTATCCACATAAAGGAAATTTGAAGTTTAAATGCAGGAAATAAAAATGGGGCANCCAAGCCAAAAACTAATAGAGCAGAATATAATATAATATTTTTTTTCATTATTTTAAATACTCTCTTTTTCTAGATAATTTAAATCTTCTATAAACAAGAATTAAAACCAATAATAAGAATACGGATCCTATTCGAAATTCTGTACCAAGAATATAATCCGCAAATTCTTCAAAAACACCTAAACCCATTCCAGATAAGGCAACACCTGGTAAATTTCCTAAGCCCGCTATAATTACAATCATGAAGGATCTTACGGTATAGGGTAAACCGACATAAGGATGAAGTGTAAAGGTTATAGAGATCAAAGCTCCAGCCACTCCACACAAAGCAGCATTAATTCCAAANGTTGCTGCATANACTTTTTCNGTATCTACNCCTAAAATCTTTGCNGCTCTTGCNTTTTGTGCAGTTGCCCTAATAGCTCGCCCTAGCTTAGATTTTTTCATATACATTACTAAACCTATGGCAAAGATGATGCTTACGAACGCTGAAAAAATCTTTGNATTTGGCAAAGTAACCGAACCATCAAATAACATTGTGGTGCCGAAATTAGATTGAGCAACAACAACATCAGCTCCAAAAATAAAATTCATTAATTGTTGTGTCAAAATACTAATTCCAAANGTNGCCAAAATTGAAATAAATAAATCNCTATCAACNACTCNANAAATTACTAATTTNTANAGAATCCAACCAATAAAAAACATTATTATGGGCGAAACAATTACTCCAAAAGCAGGATGAATGCCCATCAAGTACATGGTGTAAGCAATGTACCCACCTAGAATAACCAATTCTCCCTGAGCAATGTTGATGATGTTCATTACTCCCCATTGCAATGCCATTCCGTAGGCAATTAAAGCAAAAAGAATACCCAACAATATGCCATCCATTAAAGCCTGAACCATCAGGATTGGCGCTTGAAAAATTAAAAGATCCATTTAGCGCTCAAAGAAAAATGCCCCCTAGAATTTAGGGGGCATTAAATTAATATTTTATCTTTCAGACCACTTAGGTACTGGGTGAACCAGTTTAGCAGAAGCCCATTTAGTTGGCGCGACCACTTTATTTTCACACTTATCCCCTTCGCATATTACTTGAAATAGTACCATTGGCTTAGCAGTGTTCTGACCTCCAGAACCAAATTTTATGTTTCCATAAAAAGTTTGCATGTCAGTTTTTGCTAAAGCATCTCGTACTTTTTCTGTGTCAGTAGAGTTGGCTCTTTCAAAAGCATCTTTCCATACTAGAAGTGCAGCTGATGATTCCGCAGCTTGATAAGGAGGCGTGTAACCATACTCTGCGTTGAAATCTTTGTCATACTTCATTCCATTACCAAAGTATTTATCTTTGTAACTTAAAGATTTATGCCACTGTGCTGCGCACAATGCGTACTCAGCTTTTTTACCATGCTGTTTAGCTAATTTTGAAGCATCACAATGCGTCATAGCTAACATTGGTATATCTACTTGCATTTCAGATATTTGTCTGATTGCAGTTAATGCTCCTTTAGAGTGACCAGATACGGTTAGTACATCAGGATTAGTTGCTTTAACTTTTGCCAGTGTTGCGGCCATATCATTTAACTCTTTTGGCAACTTATCATCAATAATAATCNNTGATCCTGTTCTTTTTGCTGCATCAATAACACCCAATCTCACGTCTTGTGAGAAAGCATCTTGNTCAAANGCCATNGCNATTTTAACTNGCTTTACCNCCATTTTTNTCNACNGCNANNTCNATNGCTACCTCAAGATATTGGTTTGCNGGAGATAATACTGCGAACAAATATTTATATCCNTTTGTAAACAATGATCTTGATGCGCCATTTGCTTCAACCATTGGAATTTTATTTTCCTCAGTTATTGGTGCAATGGCTTTAGTCAAACCTGAACTGTAAGGTCCAAGCATGTATTTAACACCGTCTTGTTTAATAAGTCTTTCTGCTAATTGAGCAGCACGACCCGAGTTAGACTCGTCATCATAATAAATGATATCAAATTTATATGTTTTTCCTCCTACTTTGACTCCGCCCATTTCATTTATTCTTTTTACAGCAAGGTTATAACCATTTTGTGTATGTTTGCCATTTGTAGAATATTTTCCAGTGAGAGAAACCGCGGCACCTAAAATTATGGTATCGCCTTCAACTTTTGAAAATGAAGTTGTGGTTGTTCCTAAAATTAGACCAAGTGTAGAAAGAAGAACCAATGCAAATTTAACTATTTTTTTCATTATATTTCTCCTTAATAATTATTAATCTTGGTATTAAACAATCTTTCAAAAAAAATGACAACAGATAGGTCAAATTGATTTAAATAATTATAAAAAGATAGATATTGCAACGATTAGTAAGGCACACGCTTACATTGCATTTGTAAACCTTTGTTTTGTTACCATATAATCAATTGTATGAAACAAGTGGAAATATATACAGGACCCTTATGTGCATTTTGTGATAGAGCAAAAGCTTTATTAAACAAAAAGGGAGTTTCTTTTAAGGAAATCAATCTTGCATCTGATCCCAATAAAATGGATGAAATGATAAAAAAAACAAATGGCATGAGGACTATTCCTCAAATTTTTATTGACGGACACCACATTGGTGGCAATGATAAGTTGCAAGCCTTAGAAAATGAGGGAAAACTTAACTCTCTTTTAGGTGTTTAATTTATGAAAAATAAAATTTACATCATACATGAAAACGATGAGTGGATTGAACCACTTAGAAAAGAATTACAAGATATAAACGCACCCTCTGAAGAATGGCATTTAGGAAAAAGAAATGTTGATCATTTAGATAAACCTCCTCAAGGGGTTTTTTATAATAGAATGAGCGCAAGTTCGCACACTAGAGGACATCGATACGCTCCAGAATATGCTGCAGTAGTTTTAAATTGGCTTGAGAAAAATAACAGAAGAGTCATTAATAATTCAAGAGCACTAAGTTTAGAAATTAGTAAATCTCTTCAATATAAAGAATTAGAGAGCTTTGGAATTAAAACACCTAAAACAATATATTGCAGTAACAAAGAAAGTATTCTTAAATCCGCTAATTTATTTACTAAACCATTTATTACAAAACATAACCGAGGAGGCAAAGGTTTGGGTGTCAAATTATTCAATAATAAGAAAGAATTAGACTCCTATGTAAGTAGCAGGAATTTTGAACCTTCAATTGATGGTATAACTCTTCTTCAAGACTATATAGATGCGAACCCTAAAGTGATAAAGCGAGTCGAATTTGTAAATTCTAAATTTTTATATACTGTTGAAGTCGACGCTTCTGAAGGATTTGAACTATGTCCCGCATGTCCTGAAGATCAAAATGATGTTCCAAAACAACAAATAGCAGGTGAGTTTTGTCCAACAAGCGGAAATAAATTTAAGATTATAAAAAATTATAAAGAGAATGAACTCACAAAAAAATATGAAAAGTTTATTGCTGCAAATGGAATTGAAATAGCTGGCATTGAATACATCGCAGACAAAAAAGGTGCAATTTACACTTATGATGTAAACACCAACACAAACTACAATTCACAAGCTGAAAAAAATTCAGAAATAAAGGGAATGAGGTCAATAGCTAAATTTTTGAAAGAAGAGCTTCTATTGCTGAGCAATATTAAGATCGTTGCTTAAATACTAAGGGAAGATCTATTCACAATTCTCTTTATATATTACCAAACTCAACACTTCGAGCCCTGGTTAAGGACCATAAGTACTACACAAATCCAATAAAGAGCATGAAACAACAACTACTTCGTGTTGTGAAAGAAGGATAACTCATTCAGCAAAACACAAAAGTACGAAGTACTTAGCTTATTTAATGCAATCAACAACTCCTT
>JAESSC010000091.1 GCA_016764285.1 Pelagibacteraceae bacterium | reverse complement strand
TAATGAATAATAATAATAAAATCAAAACTACAGGCGAAAGATCGATTGAACCAAAAGTTGGTAGGAAACGTCTTATTTTATTTAGCGCAGGATCTGCTAGCTTGTAGGTCGTATTAGGTACCGAGAAAACAAATCGATTTTGTGTATTCAGAATATTAAAAGCAACTAACCAACTTAAAACAGCATTAATGATAACAATCCAAATATAAATAGTAATTACGCTATCTAATAAAACAAATATAGATTTCATTTTTTCTCCACATAAATAGACTGGCTAGGAAATGCAAAGGATGCATTATTTTTTTCTACAATTTCTTTAATTGCAATTGCTAATCTTTCTTTGATCGACAGCCATTCAATCCATTTATTAGTCACAGTAAAACACCTGACAAACATATCAATTGAGCTATCAGAAAATTTATCTACTCTTACAGCATAACCAATACTAGTTTTATAATCTTTATTAGTCGTAATATATTTCTCTATTTCATCTCTAATCTTTTTAAGTTGTTCAACGGTCGTGCTATACTGCAGTGTTATTATCCAACTAATTCCACGATTTGTTGTTGCACTTACATTGATGACAGCATTTTCTGCAAAATGAAAGTTTGGAATGATTGCAATAGATTTATCAAACTTTCTTATAACTGTTGATCTAAATCCTATACTTTCGACAATGCCTTCTATAATATTTTCAACAATAATCCAGTCACCAATTTTAAATCTTTTTTCTACTAATACTAAAATTCCTGAAATTAAATTCTTAAATAAGTCTTGTGCCCCTAGTGCAACGGCAACCCCAACTAAACCCAATCCAGCAATAATTGGTCCTATTTTTACTCCCCATAATTCTAATACTGCAGCGGCGCCTAAAATAATAATAAGTATTTTTATAGCTTTAAAAATCCAATTTATCAGCTCTCTTGTTAAAATTTTTTCTAAACCTCCTAAAAGATAAGCAACCGGCTGGATGAACTGGTGTAATAACCAAAAAATTAAAATTGTAATAAGCGTCTTATTTACATTGTCAATAAATGCTTGTGCCTGCGGACTGAACTCTAAATAATAGCTTGCAATAAAAAAACCAATAACAATTGGTAAAAATCGAGCAGGTCCTTTCATGGCCTCCACAAAGGTATCATCTAATTTATTTGTAGTTTTTTTTGCTATATTTTCTAATCGACGAATTATGACTTTACTGATTAAACCCCTAAACAATAAAAAAATTAGAAAAATTCCTAAGCCGATTAATATTTGAAAGATATCTATGCCTAAAATACCTTTTTTCCATACATCTAGAAACAAAGCNGAAAAATTTTCAAATATCTCCATGGNTCAATTAATTTTATTTAATAAAAANTCTTCTTCNCCTGGACTAAAAATAAATACTTTTTTCCATTTAANNTGTTTNAATACTAATAANACTTTCTCGCTTATACACATAAGATTGGAATGAGTCACTACGNTTAAAAGTGAATATTTATTTATTAGATTAAATAAATTTTTAGCACTTTTTGAAGAATAAATAAAAATAATATCTGGTGATTTTTTTTTCAAAAAATCCAATGTTATCTCATCAATTGTTTCAATCGGTAGTGTAGTATAATTTGAAACCCTATCTACTGAAAAGCCTGCATTNATTAAATCAACATCTAAATCTTTAGAAATAAATTCACTACTTAAATAAAGCAATTTTCCTGATTTGGTTTCAGACGTTCTGATTATTAATTCTATTAAAGAATCTACGGTTCCCTCTGAAGAATAAGTATTTATAAAACCTGCCTGCTTCGCTGTAAGTTCTGTTGCTTCGCCTACACAATAACATTTAATTTTTAGGTCAAATATATCTATATTAAGAAATTTTATAGCATTAGAACTGGTAAAAATTACTGCCTTATAATTTTGAAAGTTTATTTTTTTTGTTTCTAATCTTTCAACTTTAATTACAGGAAGATGCGTTACTATATGACCTAATTTTTTTAATCTTTCAATAAGATATAACGAATCTTCTTTTGGTCTTGTAATAACTATATGCAATTTAATTTCCTTGTGTCTTATAATCAGAACCAGCTTTTTTTAGTAATTCTTCTCCAACTTTATAACCTATTTCTNTAGCTTCTTTAAAGTGCCCTGAATTTTCAACCACAAATTTTTTATTTCCATCATTTGAAAATAACTCACTTTTTAAAATAATTGTTTCATTTGATAATTTAGCTAAACCACCAACGGCAGTATCACAATCTCCGCCAATTGCTTCTAGTAAAGCACGTTCAGCCTGAATACAACAATATGTTTCCTCATCATTTACCATTTTCACAATATTTAAAGTTTTTTTGTCATCGATTCTGGACTGTAAAGCGATCGCACCCTGACCTACAGCTGGTAACATTTGATCAACGGTAAAAACTTCTTTAGCTTCATTTTCCAAATTCAGCATGTTAAGTCCAGCCAAAGACAAAACTATAGCATCGAACTCTTTATTTTTTAATTTAGCAATTCTAGTGTCGATATTTCCCCTCATTGAAACAATATTAATATCATTTCTTAAAGAATTTAATTGCGCTTTTCTTCTAAATGAGCTTGTTCCAATTATCGACTGAGACTTTAGTTCAAAAAAAGATTTACTTGAATAACTTAAAAACGCATCTCTAGGATCATTCCTTTTAATTACTGCATTAACGCATAATCCATCTGTCATTTTTGAGGGTAGATCTTTTAAAGAATGTACAGCTAAATCTATTTTTGAATCTAATAATTCGTCTTCTATTTGTTTTGAAAAAACACCCTTGCCTCCGATATCTGATATTTTTTTATTTTGAAATATATCGCCAGTAGTTTTTATGATTTTTATCTGGATCGAGCTAGAATCAAATTGAGGATTAGTTTTTAATAGTAAATTCTTAACATGTCCTGAGTAAGCCAGAGAAAGTTGGCTTCCCCGCGATCCAATTAAGAAATTTTTCTGTTCCGTCATTATTATTCTAAAACTACTTATGTTATATTATTTTTTTTTAATGAGGGACAGATAATCAATCATGAAAGAAAAACTTACTTTTCTGGGAATAGAAACAAGCTGCGACGAAACAGCAGCAGCTGTAGTGAGAGAGAAAAATGATGGTACTGGAGAAATTTTATCAAATATTGTTTCTAGTCAGGTCGAAGAACACAAAGAGTTTGGTGGAATTGTTCCTGAGTTAGCAGCAAGAGCTCATGTTGAAAAAATAGAATTTATAGTTCAGAAAGCAATCAAAAAAAGTAATGTAGATATAAACAATTTAGATGGAATAGCAGCAACAGCTGGACCAGGATTAATCGTTAGCTTAATCGTTGGTTTAAATACCGGTAAAGCAATCGCAGGATCTTTAGGAAAACCTTTTGTTGCTGTAAATCATTTGGAGGGTCATGCGTTAAGTCCAACAATTAATAAAAAAATAGAATTTCCATATCTATTATTATTAATTTCTGGAGGCCACACTCAATTTTTAGAAGTAAATGGAGTCAATAAATATAAAAGACTTGGAACTACAATAGATGATGCGTTAGGAGAAGCTTTCGATAAAACTGCAAGACTTTTAGGACTAGAATTTCCGGGGGGACCAAAAGTTGAAGAATACGCAAAAAAAGGAAATGAAAATTTTTTTAAATTACCTAAACCAATTCTGAATAGAGGTGGTTGCAACTTATCGTTTGCCGGTCTTAAAACAGCAGTACTTAAAATTTCCAAAAAATTAAAAAATGAAAAAGAAAAATACCACTTAGCTGCATCTTTTCAAAAAACTATTAACGAAATTCTTTATGAAAAAACTAAAGTGGCTATGAGTGAATTTTTAAAAAATAAAAAAAATAAAAAAAAAACTTTCGTAATTGCTGGAGGTGTCGCGTCTAATCTTTCTATAAGAAACAATTTAATTGAGCTAGCCAAAGAAAAAGATTTTATTCCGGTTTTTCCTCCAGTAAACTTATGTAGTGATAATGCCGCAATGATTGCGTGGGCAGGTATCGAACGTTTTAAAATCAATGCAATTGATAATTTAGAATTTCCATCAAAAGCAAGATGGCCATTAGATAGTTCTGCTCCTTTTTTAAAAGGACCTGGGTTAAAAATATAAATGCAATATTTTTCTATTTTGTAATTTACTCGCTTTACTTTACAAAATTTCCACAAGTTTTTTTGTTATAACTATTGTATTATAATTAATCAGGAAAGATTATAGTTTATTTATCGTCAATTATTAAGCGCGCCCCTTTGCCAAAGGTTAAGTATGACCAAACCCAGTTAATAAAAACCATAAGACGGTTGCGAAAACTTATTAGAAAATAAATATGAATGATGGACCAAAAAATCCATCCTATCCTACCTTTTAGAGTAAACCATTTAAAATCCACAATTGCATCTGACCTTCCAATGGTAGCAAGGTAACCCCTATTTTTGTAGTAAAATTTTTTTTGAATTTTACCATTACGAATATTTTTTTTAATGACTTCAGCTACAAAAGCTCCTTCCTGTTTCGCTACCGGAGCTAAACCGGGTAAAGGTTTACCGTTTTTATTTTTAACATAGGAAGCATCACCTACAACAAAAATATTAGTGTGATCTGGAATGGACAAGTCCTCATTGACTAACACTCGACCAATTTTATCAGTTTTAACATTTATCCAATTTCTAGTAGGCGAAGCTTTAACGCCTGCACACCATATAATCGTTTCTGCCTCTATGGTCTCTGTATTAGTTTCAACCAAACCCTCTGAAATATTTTGAACTGTTGTGCTGCAGTTAACTTCTACTCCAAGTTTTTCAAGAGTTTTTTTTGCGTAAATAGATAAACTATGTGAAGTTGTAGGTAATATATTTGGACTCTTCTCTAATAAAATGATTCTTGCAGCTTTTGTGTCAATGGTAGTAAATTCTTTTGTTAATACTTTTTTTGATAATTCGGCTATTGCTCCTGCCATTTCCACTCCTGTAGGACCACCACCTATAAGAACAAATTTCATAAGTTTCTCTAATCCCTGCTTATTTTTTGTTCTCTCAGCTTTTTCAAAAGCTTTTAGTATTTTTCCACGTAGAAAAGTAGCATCTTCAATACTTTTCAAACTAGAGGAAAAGTTTTTCCATTGATCTTGTCCAAAATAGCTTGGTTCTGAACCAGTGGCTATAACAAGGAAATCATAAAAGTAGGTATTGTTTTTGGTTGTAATTTGATTGAGCTCGGGGGTAATGCCAATCAACTCATCCAAAATCACTTTAAGATTTTGTTGTGAACGAAAGATGTTTCTTATTGGTACAGCAATATCAGCCGGTGAAAGTCCAGCTGTGGCGACTTGATATAACAAAGGTTGGAATAAATGATAATTATTTTTATCAATAATGGTTATATCAAAAGATGACGTTATTAATCTTTTTGCTGTTTGCAAACCAGCAAAACCTGCACCAACAATAATTATCCTAGTCAAGTTTTATCTTCCATCAAAAGTATATTGTAGTTTAACTACAAAAATTAGCTTAGTTCAAAAAAAAATATCTCACTAATAATATTAAATTTTAAGATTAAAATATGAGTTTTCCACAACAACAAACCAGAGCAAATAATTATTCTTATATATNCTCTACGTTCTAGAGTCTCTTATTATAGATTATAACAATAATGATTGACAATCTGTGCGCGACNGATTCAATTTAACTTAATTATTCTTTTTCAGGTTTTTTGAAAAATAATACGGAAATATCTCCGCTNACTTGTCTGATGAAAACTGCCATTACAATCCAAACTAAAAAATATTCCCCATGAGTTATAGTATACGTTTGACCTGCAAAAAAATTAGCAATGAAAATTAAACAGTAAATCGCTATAAGCGACAAGATTAGATAAGCAAAAAAATTAATTACGGCACGNATTATACATTCTAATAGTTTCATGATTACTATTTTAAGTTACTGGTCGCACTTCGCGCACTTCAGGAATATAATGTTTGAGCATATTTTCAATGCCCGCTTTTAAGGTTGCAGTTGAACTTGGACAGCCAGAACAAGATCCCAGCATATGAAGATAGACAATGCCGTTATCAAAACTTTGAAAAGTAATATCTCCACCATCCTTTGCAACAGCAGGTCTCACTTTAGTATCTANTATNTCTTTTATTTTAATCACTGCTTCATTATCCTCNGNANTACTTGTNNCNGTTTTATCCTNTTCTNCTTGAAGCATGATAGCAGCCCCTGATTTATAGTNCTNTATAATAGTTTCAGAAATTGAAGGCTTGAGCATTTGCCANTCATGATNATCGNTTTTTGTAATTGNAATAAAATCNGAACCAAAAAANACTCCCTCGACCCCATCAANTTTGAATAAATTTAAAGCGAGTGGNGANNGCTTNGCTNCNNCNNCATTGCGNAAATCAGCNGTTCCCTTTTCCATTACAATTTTGCCTGGCAAAAATTTCAAACTGGAAGGGTTAGG
>JAESSC010000045.1 GCA_016764285.1 Pelagibacteraceae bacterium | reverse complement strand
TATTTCTATACGTGTTTTGGTTTTATTATTATTGGCTTAATTACAATAAAATTTAACCTTTATATAAAAATCATAATTTTTTTGAAATTTCCATTCTATCTGCACTCCAAATAACTAAAGCTATAATTGCTAAAAAAGGTAGGCATACTAAGTTTATAGTTTGCCAACTTATCATATTAAGGAAGTATCCTGCTGAAAGTGCTCCCACTGCTTGTGTGCTAAATACGGTAAAATCATTAAATGCTTGAGCTTTATATTTTTCTTCTGATCTGTAACTAATAACAAGTAAGCTTGTTCCTGAAATAAACAAGAAATTCCAACCTATGCCAAGAAATATTAATGCAAATAAGTAATTTAAAAATGTTTGATCAAGATAACTTACGAAAATACAAATTGCAAAAAAAGATACTCCGAAATACATAATTATAGTATGTCCGTACTTTTGAATTAAACGTCCCGTAATTAACGAAGGTAGAAACATGCCAACGATATGCCATTGGATTACAATTCCTGTTTCATTTAAACTAAACTTATTAATAATATTCATACTTATGGGTGTTGAGGTCATTAAAAAAGCCATAATTGCATAAGCAAAAGCGGAGACGATAATTGCTTGCAAAAATCTTGGTTGTAAAATTAATTCTTTATAACTTCTTCCTTGAAAGGATTTATTTTCTTCANCTTTATTTACATTTTTGAAGAAAGTTAAAAATATTGCTGGCAATATAGTCAAACANGCCAGAGATAGATATGANCCCACATAAAGTTTATCAAAAATTAAATCTTTAGTTAAATTNGCAACATTGGGTCCTATAAAAGCAGATAAAATTCCAGCTAATAAAATCATTGAAATTGCTCTTGGTATCTTCTCTTTNTCAACACTTTCGCTAGCGGCAAATCGATATTGGTGAACAAAAGNTGACCCCATTCCCGTTAACAAGCAAGAAATACAAAAAAGCACAAAACTTCCAATACTGATTGAATAAGCTGCAAGAAGAGAAAAAAGAGAACTAGCTATTGATGCGCTTATAAAACCAAATTTACGACCGAACTTACTCATTATATAAGATGCAAAAACAGTGAAAATTGCAGTTCCAATAATAAATAATGTGGGAGGTAATGTTGAAAGGGTTTTTATTGAAATAAGTTGAGAACCGATAATTCCACCTAATAAAACATTAACAGTAGCGGCGGTAAAACCAAATACTTGGCTTAAAGTTAACAGCCATAAATTGCGGTTATTCATAAAATTGATAAATCACTTTTATTCTAGTTTTATGTTCATTTAAATATAAAATAGTAAATTAATGTATATCTATTTTGTTTGTTCTGTTTGATTCTAGATAAATTAAAGTTATAACTTCAAAAAGTCTTANAATGATAATTTCAAAAACACCATACAGAATATCTTTTTTTGGTGGAGGATCGGATTACCCTTCATGGTATATTAGGAATGGTGGAGCCGTATTATCAACAACAATTGATAAATATATATATATTTCATGTAGATATCTTCCACCTTTTTTTGAGCACAAGTATCGTATTGTTTGGTCTCAAATNGAAAATGTAAAAGCAATAAATGAAATAAAACATANAGCAGTAAAAGAAATGTTAAAATATTTTAAAATTAAAAGTGGTTTAGAAATTCACTATGATGGCGATCTTCCAGCANCAAGTGGAATGGGTTCCAGTTCTGTTTTTGTAGTTGGATTAATGAATTTACTTAATAATTTTCAAGGAAAAAAAATTAAAAAAAAAATNCTNGCACAAAAAAGTATTNATTTTGAACAAAAAATTTTAAAAGATGTTGTGGGNTCACAAGATCAAGTAGCAGCTACTTATGGAGGATTTAATAAAATAACTTTTAAAACCGGAGGAGGATTTAATGTACATCCAATCTCTATTAAAAAAANAACGCTTGACAAACTTAATAGAAATTTATTGTTAGTTTATACCGGTATTAGAAGAACAGCCCATGATATAGCAAAAGGTTACATCAACAAATTACATAAATCCAAAAAGTCTCATATTTTACAAATAATAAGTCTCGCTGGAGAGGCAGAAAAAACTTTAAGAAAAGGAGATGTTAATAATTTTGGAAAATTATTACATGAGTCTTGGTTAGAAAAAAAAAGCCTTAGTTCATCCATTACCAATTCTTCTATAGATGAAATTTATAATAATGCAATTAATAAAGGTGCTTTAGGAGGAAAATTGCTTGGAGCNGGAGGNGGGGGGTTTTTTTTATTTTATGTTCCTTATTTTAAACAAAAAAACTTTATTAANCACTTTAGAAAATTANTAACTATTCCTTTTAAATTTTCATCAGAGGGAAGTACAATATTGTTTAAAAATATTGATAAAAAAATAATTTAGTAATTAATAATTTAAATTTAAATGCAATTTTCTCACCCATTAATGCACAATAATTTTACAAAAGCAGACATGAACGCTGCAATAAAATTGTTTAAGCAGAAAAATATAATTTTAACTCAATCCAAATATGTTAAAAAGTTTGAAAAAAAATGGTCAAAATGGCTCGGAGTTAAATATAGCGTATTTGTAAATTCAGGATCTTCAGCAAATCTTTTAACAATGACAGTATTAAAGATACTATATGGTAAAGGGGAAATTATATTACCANCCTTAACATGGGTTTCAGATATAAATTCAGTAATTCAAAATAATTTCAAGCCAGTTTTTGTGGATATAAACCCAAAGAATTTGTGTATGTCAGAAGAAGAAATANTTAAAAAAGTAAATAAAAATACTTTAGCTGTTTTTATGACTCACGCTCAAGGATTTAATGGCTTAACGTCAAAATTAATTTCTTTTTTAAAAAAAAGAAAAGTCCTATTAATTGAAGATGTAAGCGAATCTCATGGGGCAACTTTCAATAAAAGAAAATTAGGTACATTTGGTAAAATTTCTAATTTTTCATTTTATTATGCTCATCATATGTCNACTATTGAAGGGGGCATGATATGCACAAATGATAAAAAAATTTACGAAATTGTAAAAATTTTGCGATCACATGGAATGGCAAGGGAANCAAANANTTCTGTTTTTGAAAAAAAAAATGATTAAAACATATCCAAAACTGTCTCCAAAATTTATTTTTTTGTACTCAGGTTATAATTTCAGAAATAATGAAGTGGGTGGAGTTATTGGCTTAAATCAATTGAATTCATTAGATAAAAATAACAAAAAGAGAAAAGAAAACTTTAAATTTTTTTTAAAATTGCTTGATCAATCAAAATATAGAACAGATTTTCAACTTGAAGGGAGTTGTAATTACGCTTTTCCAGTTATTTTAAAAAGAAAAAGTTTAAAATCNAGAAATGTTTTTGAAAAAACACTTTTGGAAAATAAAATTGAGTTTAGAAGAGGTAACGCAGGTGGAGGTAATCAATTAAGACAGCCTTATTTGCAAAAATTTGTTGAGAATGTAAACTTAAGTAATTTTAAAGAAGTTGATCACGTTCATTTTTTTGGATATTACATAGGAAATTATCCTTCNCTCTCAAAGNNAAAAATANAAAAAATTTGCAATATATTAAATTGTATAAAGATATGACAAAAAAAATTTTAATTACNGGTGGAGCTGGATATATAGGCTCAATGTTANNATCACAATTAGTCAATCTTGGTTATGAAGTTACAGTTATTGATTTATTAAAATTTTCATCAAATTCATTGAANCATCTTCATTTTTTTAAAAATTTTAAGTTAATAGTAGGAGATGTTAGAAGTAAAAGTTTAATTAGAAAAGAGTTAAAAAAAAACGAATATATAATTCCCTTGGCAGCTTTAGTAGGCGCTCCATTGTGTGAAAAAAACAAAAAAGAGGCAATTTCTGTTAATTTAGATTCAATTAAATTATTAATGAAATANATAAGNAAAAAAAAATAAAATAATCTATTTAACATCTAATTCTGGGTATGGGGTTGGAAAGAAAAACAAATTTTGTGACGAGAAATCTCCATTAAATCCTATTTCTCTATATGGTAGAACTAAAGTAGAAGCAGAAAAAATAGTTATGAGATCTAAAAATGTAATCTGTTTTAGGCTGGCAACTGTTTTTGGGTATTCATACCGAATGAGGACAGACCTTTTAGTAAACAATTTTGTCTTTAACTCAATTAAAAAAAAAGAATTAAAACTCTTTGAACCTCATTTTAGAAGAAATTTTATACATGTTAAAGATGTAGTTGATGGTATTTTGTATTCGATAAAAAATTTTGAACGTTTGAAATCCAATGTATATAATTTAGGCTTGTCATCTGCTAATCTAAGTAAGTATATGTTAGCAAAAAAAATTAAACAAAAATTAAAATATTTAAAAATTAAAATTATAAAAAATATAAAAGACCCCGATCAAAGAGATTATTATGTCAGCAATAAAAAAATAGAAAAAAGAGGTTTTAAAGCAAAAATTAAAATCGAAAGTGGAATTGATGAATTAATAAATGTGTTCAATAATACCAAAGAAAATATTATTAATAATTATTAACAATTTCTTTATCTATGCTTTTAATCTGATCATATATTATGTCATTAAAATTAAATGAGATTTCGGTTAAAGGTTATGAAAAAGTATTACATGCAACTAACGAAACTACAAAGTTGGATTGTATAATATCAATTCATAACACTAAACTTGGGCCAGCATTAGGAGGTGTTCGATCATGGAGTTATAATAGTTTTGATGAACAAAAGGCAGANGCTTTAAAACTTTCAGAAGCCATGACACTTAAAAATAGCATTTGTGGAATAAATTTTGGAGGTGGAAAAGCAGTACTTAATCTTAAGAACACAAAGAAAACACCTGGACTTTATCAAAGTTACGCTGAAGCAGTTGAGGCTTTAAAAGGTGATTATTTTACAGCAGGTGACGTAAATACATTTANAGAAGATCTAATCGAGTGTTCCAAAGTAACGAAGTATGTTTACGGAATTAATGTTGAAACTTCTGCTCCAACTTCGATAGGTATATTTAATGCTATTAGATCCACAAATAATTTTATTAATGGTAACAATGATATAAAAGGCATTCATGTTGCAATTAGTGGAGTTGGAAAAGTTGGAGGTAAGTTGGCAAAATTACTTGTTGAAGCTGGAGTTAGAATCACAGCAGCAAGCATTAATCTAGAATTAATTAAGGAATTAAAAAAAGAAATTAAGATAATGGAAGTAAGTCCTGAAAATTTATATAAAACTAATTGTGATATAATTTCACCGTGTGCTTTAGGTGGAGTAATTANCNCATCAANTAGAAATNAACTCAAATGTAAAGGTATAGTGGGTGCTGCAAATAACCAGCTTGATAATTCTGAAACAGGCGAATGGTTATTGAAAAATAATATTGTATATTCACCTGATTATCTTGTTAATTCTGGTGGTGTTATTGCAATTGCTTCTGAAATTAATGAGACAGAAAACTTGTTAGAAAAACAATTAGAGAAAATTGGTGATCGTCTTAAACTTGTTCTTACAGAAAGTAAGAAAAATAANGAATCAACCGATTCAGTTGCAAAGCGTATTGCTTGGGAACGTATAAACAGTTCTGAAGNNAANGAANTCTAAAAAAAAATAGTTAAATCAAATCTCNTGTGATAATAAAAACTTATGTCATTTTTTTCCAAAATTATAACCTTATTGTTTTTGTTTAAAGTTTTAATTTTTAATTCAGTTTTTGCAGNTACTTTAGATACTGATTTTGAAACTTGGCTAATTTCATATAAAAAAATTGCTTTAAAAAAAGGTATTTCGCAAAAAACTATAGATGTTGCTTTTAAAAACGTNAAATTTCTAGAGCAAGTTATTAAGTATGATCGTAAACAACCTGAATTTTTTGAAGATACAGTTACATATGTTAGCAAAAGAGCTACTGATNCTAAAGCCAAAAAAGCTGAGAAATTATTAAAAAAAAATACACATTTATTTAGTGAAGTAGAAAATAAGTTTAAGGTAGAAAAAGAAATTTTATTAGCCTTGTGGGGGATAGAAACACATTTTGGAAAACATGTTGGTAAGATGGACATTATCTCTTCANTAGCTACTTTAAGTTATGATAAGCGTAGAAGNGATTTTTTTTCNTCNCAATTNCNNACTTTATTAANATTGATTGATAAAAAATTAATTGATCCAAGTAAACTTTATGGGTCCTGGGCAGGCGCCTATGGTAATTTTCAATTTATGCCATCTAGCATTAGCAGGTATGCTATTGATTATGATGGAAATAATAAAATTGAATTAAAGATATCACTTGCAGACTCTTTNGCTTCAGCCGCAAANTATATTAATAAAATTGGTTGGGAAAAAGGACAACCTTGTTTTTATAGGGTAAAATTAACAAAAAAAGTGAAAAAGAAATATATAAATTTATCGGCTAGAAAGATCTCTCATAAATTAAAAATTTCAAAATGGAAAAGTAAAGGTGTTGTTAACTTTGATGGATCTGAATTAAAAACTAATCTTAAAGCTGCTTTAATTTTGCCGGATGGAAAACCAGAAACGCCAACATATTTAGTTTTCGATAATTATGAAAAAATTTTAAAATGGAACAGGTCTCTAAGATTTGGAATTAGCGTTTGCACATTAGCAGGGATGATAAAAACATGAACTTAACAAAAAAAATTATATTATTTTGCGCNATCTTGTTGTTGAGTGCTTGTGCCGAATATAAAACTGATAAACCCAAAGAAGCAAAAGAAAGAAAATTTTATTCATCAAAAGGATTCGCGCTGATCTATAGTGATAGTCTCTTTGAACAAGGNGGTATTGATAAAGAATTAAATAATAATGAAATAATCGACAATAAATTAAATAATGAACAAATATTAGCTCTGCACTCATCATTAAAAAAAAATACTCTTATTAAAATTATTAATCCCGATACTTCAATAGNTGTTGAGACAAAAATTTTTAGAAGNGCCGATTATCCAAATATATTTAATATAGTTCTGAGTAAAAAAATTGCCACAATTTTAGAATTAAATTTAGACAATCCTTACGTTGAAGTTTTTGAAGTNAAAAAAAATAAAACTTTTATTGCTAAAGAAGGTAATATTTTTGAAGAAGAAAAACAGGTTGCAGAATCTGCTCCAATCGACGAAATTAAAATGGATGATTTATCTGNAGANCAAATNGATATAAAAAAAAAAAATTGATAAAAAAAATAATTTTGTCTTAGTTATATCTGATTTTTATTATTATGATTCTGCTCAAAATTTAAAAGAAGAATTAATNAAAAAAACACNAATAAACAATTTTTNGGTAAAAAAAATTAACGATACNAAATANAGNCTTTCAGTNGGCCCTTTTAAAAATTTTAACGCTTTAAAATCAATTTATATTAGTTTAAATAATTTAGGTTTCGAAGGTATAAATATATATAGAGAACAGGAATGAAATATTNTAAAATTTTTTTAGTTTTTTTTATTTTTTTACTTTTTCATCAAAAAGCCTATTCAAAAATAGAAATAGATGCCAGCTATATAATATTACAAGATCATCTTTCTGGTGAAATTCTTTATGAAAAAGATGCAGATGCTCGAATCTATCCGGCATCAATGACCAAAATAATGACAACGATTGTTACTTTTGACTTACTTAAAAAGGGAGAAACTTCTTTAGATGAAATGATCACTATTTCCGAAAAAGCTTGGAGAATGTCACAAAGCGGTTATTCATCAATGTTTATAATGTTAAACGACCAAGTATCAGTTGAAGATTTACTTAAAGGAATAATTATAGTTTCGGGTAATGATGCGTGCGTTGCTTTGGCCGAAGGTTTATCCGGAACAGAAAAAGAATTTGTTATCCTGATGAATGAAAAAGCAGAAGAAATTGGATTGGAAAATACAAATTTCAACAATTCTTCAGGAATAAATGATGTAAATAATTATTCTACCGTNNGAGATATTTTAAAGATGTCNAGATATATGATTCAAAATTATCCTGAATANTATTCATATTATAAGGATANTTCTTTNACGTGGGATCGCACTGGTGGTGATCCTATTACCCAAGGAAATAGAAATCCTTTGTTGTATAAAAATATTGGTGCAGATGGAATAAAAACTGGATTTTTGACTGTAGAAAAATATTCTCTAGCATCATCGATCAAATATGGCGATAGAAGAATTAATGCAGTAGCAAGTGGATTTCAAACTAAAAATTCCAGATCAAGAGAGTCTGTAAAAATATTGACTTGGGCATTAAGAAGTTTTGATACTATTCAAGTTGCTAAAAAAAATGAAGTAATTGCTAGTTTAGATGTGTGGTTAGGTAAAAAAAATAAAGTTGAAGCGCTTGTCCTAGAAGATATTTACATGACAGTTCCAAAAAGAAAAAAAAAAATAATCAAAGCTGTTATTGAATATAATACAGTTATAGAAGCCCCGATAGCAAAAGGTGATAAACTTGGATCATTGAATATATATGTATCTGGAGAATTAAAAAAAAAAATTGATGTTTTGTCTGGAGAAGAAATAAAGAAAGCGAATATTTTTTCAAGATTATTGAAATCTTTTAATTTCCTAGTATGGGGAAATGTCTAAAAAAAAATCTCTTTTTGTGACATTTGAAGGAATAGAAGGCTCAGGAAAATCTTATCAAAGTAAAAAGTTATTTAAAAAAATTAAAAGTATGGGACTTCCTACAATTTATACAAGAGAGCCCGGAGGTACAAAAGCTGCGGAAAAAATAAGAGAAGTTATACTTGAAGATTATTTTCATCCAGATTTTAAAGAAAAATTTAACAAATATACAGATACTTTACTTTATCTAGCAGCAAGAAATGAACATATAGAAAAAAAATTAAAACCAGCAATTTTTAAAAAGAAAATTATTATATGTGATCGATTTATCGATTCTACGTTAGCTTATCAAGTTTATGGGAAAGGAGTGAATAAAAGTTTGGTTGATTCTGTTCATAAATATATTTTGGGAAGTATAAAACCTGATCTGACTTTTATACTAAAAGCTAATATATCAAAAGCTATGCAAAGATTAAAAAAAAGAAAAAAGAAAAATAGGTATGATAAATTTTCCAAAAACTTTTATGATAAAGTTCAGAAAGCTTTTTTAAAAATAGCTAAGACAGATAAAAAAAAATATATAATTATAGATAATTCTCTTGATACACCAGAAACAGAAAAAATAATATTTAAAAAATTTATTAAAGTTTTTAATAAATGAAAACAACAAACGAAGATATAGAAATCGTACCGGCAAAAAACCAACTACGCTTATTTGGTTTTGAAGATTATTTTAATTTCTTTATTAAACTTTATGAAAAAAAGAAACTGCCTAATAGTATACTATTGAGTGGACCAAAAGGTTTAGGTAAATCCACATTTGCATATCATATTATTAACTATCTTTTATCAAATAATGAGGAAAGAAAATATTCTACTAAAGATTTTGTCATAGATGAAACTAACTTAAGCTATAAACTTTTAAGTACAAACGTACACCCAAATTTTTTTTTAATCGAAAGTTATTTATTAGAAAAAGATATTAAAATTGAGCAAATAAGAAATTTATTAAAATTTCTTAATAAATCCACTTATACAAGAAATCTAAAGGTTATTATGATTGATAATGCTGA
>JAESSC010000090.1 GCA_016764285.1 Pelagibacteraceae bacterium | reverse complement strand
CAGACTTGGATTAACAGCTAGAGGCATTTCTAAACCGTGGGCCGCTCCATGAAAGAAACCAAAAATACCCACACATACCATTGTAATTCTTACAGATAATTTTTTACCAATCGCTACAGCTAAACCTAAGATAATAACAGATATAATTATACCGGGCTCTAAAGGAAAATAGGCCATAATATAAGGATTAATGGAATCACTTAATTCAAGATAAATCCCTATTGAACCACCAATTAACATTATGCTTACAAATGTTAATGGAACCGTCCATATAGCTCTNCCACCAATTTGCGCACTAACAATACCAACGCTAACCATTGCTAAAAAATGATCAAAACCAAGAACAGGATGAGTAATACCATCATAAAATCCGACGTAACCTGTTAAACTATCTGCGTGAACACTAGAAGCACAGAAAAAAAATACAATAATATAAGAAATTTTTTTCATAACCTGACTTTTGATCTATAACTTATAAGAAAAAAAGTTAAGTATCTCAACTAATGATTAACCACCCGCTCCTATGCTTTAAACATGTATCTTATGCCGAGTTTTGAACGTATGGTNTTCATAAAAAGTTTTTGCTANNATAAGGAAGAAACTTGAAAGTGAAATGACACTAGTAACTTTTTTTTGGATATTAATTGGAGTTATTATTTTGCTGTTAATGGCAATTCGGTTTGACATTAAGAAAGAATTATTGACACCCGTATTCTGGTTATTAATTGGAATAAGTTTTATGGTATTAATGGGTATACTTTGGAACGCTATNTANAGCCAATAACTAAATTAAAATAAGTAATAACTCTCATATATACATCAACCCAGAGCAATGTTGAGGAATAATTAATTTCTTNCCAACACTACTGAATTTTTAATTTGTTTTAATGGTATCTTCCAATATTTTTTAAGTAATTGAGTGGCTTGCTTTTTTGNGTGAAGAATAAAATCAAATTTCTCATAAAATCGAATTGCCCATCTAGCTTTCCGCCAGGTACCTACTAATAAACGAGAATTTTGATTTCTTTTCAATAGATATTTAAGTAATGCACTTCCTATTCCCTTGCCTTGATAGNAAGTTAAAGTATAAGCGTGTCTTATTAGGATCACATCTTTTATTTCCTGAATTCCTATCACCCCGATCAATTTGTTATTACGATTATAGCCAAACATACGAACTCCGTCGGTAAATTCATCAACTAATTCTTGTTCTGACATGTAGGGTTCATGCCAACAATTATCAGGGATAATACCTTTGTACCGTACGGCGGCGTCGTTAATCACGTAGAGAATTTTGGAACTATCACTTTTCATATATTCTCTTATCATCGTATAATTGTACTAGTAGTTTGAGTGTCGTACAAATTATTCTCTAATCATCTTAAGGAATGTTTTAGGAGAATAAATTTTGCATTTANTNTTAACGCATATTNTTTTGTGCCTCTAGACCTCTCCGCACTTCGGNGATTTAGCTGGAATCAAGACTCAAAATTTAAGTTTAGATGATATAGGATTAAAAGAATATGAATGCATTACAGGAGAGAATATCTGGAATAGAGATATTTTCTAATGGCAAATCAAAACGTATAATTAATATTAATATTAAAGAGGAGATATTAGATAAACTGATATTTCCGTTTCATAAATTTACTATCCAAGCTCTTGAGTATAAACCCTTCACTAGATTTACTATTGCAAAAAGTTTAGATGAATTATTTTCAAACAAACTTAGCAAACTCATTCATTCTNTACTAACAGATAGAAATACTGGATGCTTTATAGTTATGCCTGAAGTCATTAATAAAAAGTTTGATGATACTTTTTTAGTTAAATTATCGACAGCTCTTGCCTATTTAATTGGTGTAGCAAATTTTGATGATATGACTTCAAAATATTACGCACGTTTTTTTATTAAACATGAGGATAATAGCGATTCCTATCTTAGAAAAGCCTATACAAATATGGATCTTCATACAGATGGAACNTATGTGAAAGAAAAAACAGATTGGCTTTTAATGACTAAATTAGAGGAAAAAAATGTTGAAGGTGGGGAAAGTGTAATGCTACACCTCGATGATTGGGAGCATTGTAAAGAGTTTTCAAATGATCCAATAGGTAAACAAAATTTTGTTTGGGGTTCACCAAAAAGTAAAAATGTAGATTANAAAATTGAACATTCAGTTTTTTCTNNNGATNNNGANGGACGTTCACAAATTTCATATATTGATCAGTTTCCTGAGCCANAAAATATGGANCAAGGTAATTTTNTNCAAAANTTNTCTGATGCTNTNGAAGAAAGTAAAAANAANNTNGTTCTTCCTTTGTCCGCAGGNTCAGTAATCGTTGCAAATAATTNTTTTTGGTTGCATGGAAGAAGGTCATTTAAGGAAAATAAGAATTTAAGTAGAGAATTGCTTAGAATAAGAGGACGTTTTAATAATTGACGCAATTAAGGAATTAGACTTTAATAAGAGATGTAAGTTAATCAATAAAAGGAACAAAATGTTTAAAAATATAAAGAAAATCGTTAGTTTAATTTTCGCTTCTTTACTGTTCTTTTCTGTTTCATCTACAAGCTTTGCAATAGACAAGTTACACTTCATTATAGGTGGTGGAGCTGGTGGAGGTTGGGACGGTACAGCTAGAGGAACTGGAGAAGCTTTAATAAAGGCAGGTTTTTTAAAGAGTGCTTCATTTGAAAATATGTCAGGTGGAGGTGGAGGTAAAGCTTTGGCTTATTTAATTAATAATAAGCCTGAGAATACTATATTGGTTCAATCTACTCCGCTTGTTTTAAGATCAATTACAAGGCACAAAGGTTATGTTACAGGAGATAGTGTTCTTTCATATAAAGATGTAGTTCCTATAGCAGGAGTTATAGGTGATTACGGCGCAATCGCAGTAGCAAAAGATTCACCGTTTAAAAATTTTGCAGACGTAGTTGCAGCTTACAAAGCAGATCCAAAATCAGTTAAAATGGCTGGTGGATCTGTAAGAGGTAGCATGGACCATTTAATTGGAGCACTAGCTTTTCAAGCAGCTGGAGCAAATCCAAATGACGTTATTTATGTTCCATACGATGCAGGTGGTAAAGCATTAGCTGGATTACTTTCAGGAGAAACTCAAATTCTTTCAACAGGATTGGGAGAAGTTATGGGTGCTAGAGACGTAGTGAGAATTATTGGTATCACTGCTCCGGAAAGAGTTTCAGATGCACCTGAGGTGCCAACATTGAAAGAGCAGGGTTTTGATGTTCAGTTTGTTAACTGGAGAGGATTTTTTGGACCTCCAGGAATGGACAAAGCCTTGAAAAAAGAAATTGCTAAAATGCTTGGTGATGTTCAAAAAACACCTGAATGGGAAGCTGTTAGAAAACGTAACGCATGGGTAAATATTTATAATCCAGACAAGAAGTTTATTAAGTTTTTAAAAACACAAACAAAAGAAATGACAGCTCTTATGAAAAAATTAGGAGTTATATAATCCTTTGGATTATTAATTAATAGGAAGAGCAGTGAGACTCAGTACAGTTAAAATCATCTCACTGCTCTTTTTTGTTTTCTCAGCCTTTTATCTTTATACCGCTTATCAAATTCGTGTTTTTTCATTTGATGAAAATTCACCATTTAATGCTANAACATTACCCATTTATCTAGGTTATTTTGGGATGTTTATTTCTGGNTTGAAGATTGCCTTACCAGAAACAATGAATGAAGAAGTTGATCAAAAATTTCTTAACTATAAAAACACTTTATATTTGGTAGTTGTAATGATTGTTTATGGTTTAACCATAAGGTTGGTTGGATTCTTTTTAACCACATCGCTGTTTTTGTTATCATCTTATTATCTTTTAGGAGAAAGACGTTGGACATTAATGTTTATGCTTTCATTTCCCTTTGTTGCGATTTTTATGTTTTTGATACATGGATTACTAGATATTTACCTAACTGATCCTCTTCTTAAAGCGCTAGGAGTGATCGGATGATTGAAGGAATTTTATTAGGTTTAAAAACAGCTTTATCGTTTACAAATATTTTTATGGTTATGATGGGNTGTTTTATAGGCACAATAATTGGAATGCTTCCTGGACTAGGTCCCATGACCGCTATTGCATTAATGATACCAATTACTTATGGATTTGATCCTTCCACTGGACTAATTTTAATGGCTGGTGTTTATTATGGAGCAGTTTTTGGTGGTTCAACTTCCTCAATTTTAATTAACGCACCTGGAATTCCAGGAACAGTTGCCACAACCTTTGACGGCTACCCAATGGCTCAACAGGGTAAAGCTGGCAAAGCTTTAGCGATAGCAGCTTATAGTTCTTTTGCTGGAGGTACCATTGCCACAATCTTTTTATTGATTNCNGCACCAATGCTTTCAAAAGTAAGTTTAGCATTTAGATCTCCAGATTATTTTGCCTTAATGGTTTTAGGTTTAACTGCNGTTTCAGCTTTTTCTGCAAAAGGACAATTTTTAAAAGCCATTATGATGGCGGTCCTTGGNTTAATGNTGGCTACAGTNGGTCAAGATTCGCTTTCAGACATTCCAAGATTTATCTTCAATAGCATGAGTTTAGCGGATGGCATTAGTTTTATTCTGNTNGCTATGGCAATGTTTGCCATGAGNGAAGCANTAATGATTATTTTTAGAGANAAAGATCCAAGCAAAGCTTCAAAAGCGATATCTTTATCTAAGTTAGGATCCATACGATTAGATAAAGAGGAACGAAATAAAATGCTAAAAACGATTCCAAGATCATCGGTTATTGGTTTTCTTATAGGTGTCTTGCCAGGTGCGGGAGCGACGATTGCATCTTTCTTGGCCTACGGAATGGAAAGGAATTTTGTTAATAAAGAAGAAAAAGAAAAATTTGGTAAGGGAAGTGTTCATGGATTGGCTGCTCCTGAAACAGCAAATAATGCGGCATGCTCAGGAGCATTTGTGCCCCTATTGACTTTAGGAATTCCTGGAAGTGGAACGACAGCGGTAATGTTAGGTGCATTGCTGTCATTTGGTATTCAACCAGGTCCACGATTGTATATGACTAATCCCGAAGTTTTTTGGTCCGTTATCATGTCGATGTACATAGGAATGGTTATTCTACTTATTTTGAANCTTCCNCTAATTCCTTANATTGCNCGANTATTAGCAGTGCCTAGAAATTANTTAGNTCCTNTAATTNTATTTTTTTCNATTNCAGGAATTTATTTAATGTCTTTTAACACTTTCGATATATTTTTAATGATAGGATTAGCAGTACTTGCTTGTTTTTTAAGACTTTATAATTTTCCCATGCCCCCTTTAATTCTAGCCTTTGTTTTGGGAGGAATGATGGAAGAGAATTTAAGAAGATCGTTATTGATAAGTGATGGATCCTTTAATTTTTTATGGGATCGACCATTGACGGCGATTATACTTAGCGGCACTATTTTATTAGTTAGCTGGCAAGCCTACAAAAGTTTCAAAAAATAGTATATTTTAAATTCATTAAAATGTTGAGAATTTTTTTTTCATTAATAATTTTATTTTCTAATTTTAATTTTGCGATTGCTGAAGATTTTAAATTAAACAAGATTCTTGAAGGTCTTAATTCGCCTTGGAGTTTGTCTTTTGTTAGTCAAAATGAAGTATTAATAACAGAAAAACCGGGAAATATAATTTATTTAAATATTGAAAATAAAAAACAGAAAAAAATTAAACATAATTTAAAAGTTCTAGAACATGGACAGGGTGGCCTATTAGATGTTTTATACCATAATAAAAAAGTATTTATTTCTTATTCTGAAAAAAGAAAAGATTTCGAATCCAGCACATCAATTGCTAGGGGCAAGTACAGTGACAATAAAATAAATTTTAAAAATATATTTAGAGCAGAGCCGCCAATAGAATCCAGATATCATTTTGGATCAAGATTAGTTATTCAGGACAATTACTTATTTGCTTCTGTTGGAGAGAGGGGACAAGGTATGATTGCGCAAGATCCAACAAAACATCCAGGAAGCATTATTAGAATTCATTTGGATGGATCTATTCCAAAAGATAATCCAAAATTTAAAGGAAAAAATGATTGGCTTCCCGAAATTTTTCAAATTGGCGTAAGAAATCCTCAAGGATTAACACTTTCACCTTTTGATAAAAAAATTTACATGAGCAACCATGGTGCAAAAGGAGGAGATTGGTTTGGACAGGTAAAATTTGGTGAAAATTATGGATGGAAAATTTTAGGTTGGGGAGGTAAAAATTATTCAGGAACTGAAATAGGACCAAAATGGAAACCTGGTTTTACTAAAGCAATTTATTATTGGGTTCCTTCAATAGCAACAAGCGCTATTGCAATTTATAAAGGAGAAGAATTTAAAGAGTGGAATGGTCATGCTCTAGTTACATCTTTGAAAGATCAGTCTTTAAGAAAATTAATATTTAAAAATGTTAATGAAGTTAAGGAAGATATAATTTTTAAAGACAAAATTGGAAGAATTAGAGATATTCAAATTCAAAATAATACAGGAAAAATATTTATGTTAACTGATAATGGTTCTCTTTGGAAAATGGAAAAAAAATAATAAAATGGCAAAAGTTCTTATTAGTATTGAGATTTCAAAACCATACGCACATTGGAAAAATGTGTTCGATAGTCTTGAATCAGAAAGAGCGAAAGTAGCTATAAAAAATATTTATGTTGGTCATAAAGCTGGAAATGAAAAAAAATGCTATATACTTTTCGAGGTTCCAAATCCAGAAGTTCTAAAAAAATATATGTCTGATCCAAAAAATGCAACACGAATGAATGAAGCTGGTCTTATAAGGGAATCGTCAAAAATAACAGTCTGTTCAGATTAAAAACAAAGATTTTATAA